>NZ_JUEE01000168.1:0-53464 GCF_000802135.1 Desulfosporosinus sp. BICA1-9 | reverse complement strand
CAGTTCGGTCCCTATCCGTCGCAGGCGCAGGAAATTTGAGAGGATCTGTCCCTAGTACGAGAGGACCGGGATGGACGAATCCCTGGTGTACCAGTTGTCTCGCCAGAGGCACAGCTGGGTAGCTATATTCGGAGCGGATAAGCGCTGAAAGCATCTAAGCGCGAAACCGACCTCAAGATGAGATTTCCCACAGCGTAAGCTGGTAAGACCCCTGAAAGATGATCAGGTTGATAGGCCAGGTGTGGAAGCGCGGTGACGTGTGGAGCTGACTGGTACTAATAGGTCGAGGGCTTGACCTAAGGCGAGGTTCGAGGTTCGAGGCGCGAGGTTCGAAAGGGCGGAGTGGCTGAAAACGGAGGATTTCGGGATCAATACGCTAGGTAAGTGGCTCAAGTTCTTAAGACAATTACTAGAAAATAGACTCTGTGCAGTTTTGAGAGAATAGCGGTTGAGGGATAAATCCTTTAGCTCTTGTTTTCTACAGAAAACAATTCGAGTTCGAACCTCGCGCATCGCGCCTCGAACCTCGAGTACGCATCTGGTGATCATGCCGGAGGGGTTCCACCCGTTCCCTTCTCGAACACGGAAGTTAAGACCTCCAGGGCCGATGATACTTGGGGCGCAAGCCCCTGGGAAAGTAGGTTGTCGCCAGGTAACAAGCGAAAAGACTATCTCTTACGAGGTAGTCTTTTCGCTTGTTAGTTTGTAGTGCGAGATCGAAGCGACGGGGTTCCACCCGTTCGATCCACACTGCTGGAGTCTGCGTTATGAGTCGCAGTGTGGCGATAGGCTCGTCCGCCTATATGATTGTCGATCTGCTTTTAGCGACTATATATAAGAAAGGAATGGGTGGTCCCAGGCTTACGGATGTGACATGTTACGCCAGAAGGCTCGCATATTTTGACGGAATTCCCAAGAGAGCTTATTATCGTGTAGTTGCTTACCACTGGAGACTAACGTCACTAACGTATACCGAACTAGGAAGTTAAGACCTTCAGGGTTAAAAATACTTGGGGCGCAGGCCCTGAAAAAATAGGTCAACGTCAGGTAAACAGCAAAAGGCTACCTTTATTAGGTAGTTTTTTGCGTCGTGCGCCCGACATGAGCATTGTCTCTTTGGATTGGTGATCCCGTAAAACCTGCGGCTATGCCGAACGAATTCAGACCTGACTTAGAAGGAAATTTGAAATGCAGAGCGAATTAATACTTATAGAAATTCAAAACGACATTCGATAATACCGAACGAAGCGTTGAAAGTCAGTTGGATTTTCCATTAACAAGCGGAAATAATAAAAAATAATTGTTTTAGTAAGGAGGTAGGTTAAAAATGACTGAAGATTTTCCAACGATTACTGCGAGTACTCAGGTTCGGTCGGTGGCTAAGGCACTTATGATTTTGAATGTGCTTGCTGAGCACCAGCGGGAAATGTCTCTGGGTGACATAGCTAAGGAGATGCAGTTGGCTAAAAGTACAGCCTACGGCCTGTTGGCTACTTTAAGAGATTTTGGTTATATAGAGCAGTCCCCTTTGGACGGTAAATACCGTCTAGGAATTCGACTCTTTGAAGTTGGGAATGTTGTTGCCAATAGCTGGGATGTGCGCCAAGTAGCTGCACCATTCATTCAGACTCTGGTAGATGGACTGGGAGAAACCGTTCACTTGGCAGTTTTAGACAAAGGTGAGGTTTTATATATCGATAAGCGAGAGAGTACAAAATCTTTAAGAATTGTCTCGCAAGTGGGTACACGGTTGCCAACTCACTGTACTGGCGTAGGCAAGGTTTTATTGGCAAATCTTCCGATTGATCAGGTAAGGCGTATAATTGCCACCAAGGGTTTATCCCGCTATACCAAAAACACGATTACCGACTTCAGTCGGTTGGAAGAAGAGCTGAATCTAGTCAGACAACAGGGTTATGCAATGGATAATGAAGAGATTATGGAAAGCTTGCGTTGTGTAGCGGTGCCGTTACGGGATCATACTGGTAAAGTTTGTGCCGCGATTAGCGTATCTGGACCATCGTCGCGGTTTGACGGAGAACAGCTTGAATCGTTCGTGAACTTGATGGTTCGGATAGGACAAGAAATCTCGGTAAGTCTGGGATATAGGTCATAAAAAAATAAAGATTTATGAAGGAGGTGATTGCAATGGAGTTGCGAGAGTTTCTGTTTGAATCACTTAACAATCGTCACTGTCTCCCTATAAAGACAAAGATCGTTAAGCTGTCTTTGGGAAAATCAACGATTCAAGACCAGCAAAGCTCTCCTTTTGATGAGAACACCAAGCATCCATGTGTTGACACATCATGATGCCGTAGAGACGTACGTACACATTTTTGTTGAACGATGTCGTCCTGATTCCAGCTTGTAATCTATTTTTTCGCGCTTGTTTGAACGCTCGATGGAAGAGCGACGCCTGTAAATCAAGGTCATTTTTCCGAGTTGCGAGATGTCTTTGTAAACAGCCGCTATAAGGTTGTTTCAAGGAAACCCTTGTCCCAACTGCCCGGTGAATGCCGAGAGTCTATTTTTAATAACGGGAGGAAAAGTATTATGGTTCAAGGTATGGGAATTATTCTGGGTATCGCTGTCATTTATATTATCGTTACCACCCTGGTAGGCGTTCGGTCCCTAAAGTACACTAAAAGCACTAGCAACATGATGTCGGCCAAAGCGATGATGGGCCCGGCTGTGATAGGAATCTTGCTAATGTCTGAGTTTATCGGCACTGGGTCTACCCTGGGTACTGCTCAGACCGGTTTCGAGAAAGGTATCTGGGCTGCTTGGAATCTGGTTTCATTAGGTATCGGTTTCCTGTTCTACGCTTTCCTGTTGGCGCCCAAGATCCAGGCGTCAGGTGAATACACTATCTCCGGCGTGCTTAGTAAAACCTACGGAGATGGCATAAGGATCTTCGCCTCTGTCGTGATGATTCTGGCCCTGACTTTGGTTAACGTCTCTATGTACACCGGCGGTGGCGCGACCGTGGCCAAGCTGCTGGGAGTGTCCATCCCTACCGCTGTCCTATTATTGGCGGTGATTACCGTCATAATCGTGTCTCTGGGCGGTATCCGCGGCGTTGGTTACACCAACCTCATTCACGCCTCCTTCAAGTACATTGGTCTGATCGTGGTCGCTTTCGTGGCTTATGGGCTTCTAAAAGGAACCCCGAACGTTTCCCTGGCGCAGCTACCAGCTAAATACTGGACGGCTAAAAATATAGGCTACTCCACCCTTTTAGCTTGGACCCTGGCCAACATTGGCGCAGTGTTCTCCACTCAGTACGTTCTCCAAAGTATCTCGTCCTTGACCTCAGAAGCCGAGGCCAAGAAGGCTAGCCTGATCGCCGCCGTGACGATTGTACCCATCGGCTTTTTGGCAGCGTATGCGGGTATGTCTGCCAAGGTCTTATTTCCTACGATTAAGTCAGTTAATGCTATTCCCGAGTTCCTGGGCCACATGAGTCCGTGGTTGGCTGGCGTGGTAGTAGCCGGTATCCTAGCCGCGACCTTCGTGACCGTCTTGGCCTGCACTCTGGGTTCCACCGCCCTTGTCATGAAAGACTTCGTAATCCCCTTTGTTAAGCCCAGCGAAAAGGCTAGTCTGAATTGGAGCCGTAGCTTGGCGGTCGTCCTTGGCTTGGCAGCTGTGCCGTTTGCCCTGTTCGTACCCGCCTTGTTAAAGGTCGTGTTCTTCGCCCGGGCACTACGTACCATCCTAGCTGTTGTGGCAATCTTCGCCTTTTACGCCCCACGATACAATTCCAAGAAGGGAGCCATGTGGAGTCTGATCCTGTCCACGTTGGCTACCATCTTTTGGTTCGCTTTCATTAATAGCGGCCCACTGGGTAATGCTGTGGTGGCTGGTATTCAGCTTAAAACAATTGATAACATCTTTATCGCTGCGGTTGCCCCTGCGTTAATCCTAGTCATTGACCATTTCGTGGTTAAGAGAAAGCCTGAGTAAGACAAAAAGAAGATAATTGGGGAGGATGCTAAATGTTTAACAAGAGAAAAAGCGGAAAGTCATTAGTTGTATTTCTGATGGTTGGACTATTATTAACATCTCTAGCAGGTTGCGGCAGTAAGAATACTTCTCAGCCGGGCCAAGTAGATAAAAAGGACACAATTAACCTAAGAGTAGCTGATGTCGTACAGCCTGATCATCCTATGAATGTAGCTTTAGTAAAGTTCGCTAAAAAGGTGCTAGATAAGAGCAATGGACGCATCAAAATTACTGTTTATCCGGCAAGGCAGTTAGGCGATGACCGCCAGTTGTTTGAACAGGTTCAGCAGGGTTCTTTAGATATGGCTGAAATATCAGCCGCGCCGATGAGTGGTACTACTCCACTGATGACAGCCTTGCAGATGCCATTTCTATTCAACAGTTGGGACCAATATGCTAAGGTTATTAAAGGTCCAGCTACCGATAACCTATTAAAGGGCTTGGAAAAGAATAACGTTAAGGGTTTGGCAGTGTATAACGCTGGCTTCCGTCAAATAGTTACCGTTAACAAACCAGTTCAATCACCGGCAGACATGAAGGGTCTGAAATTCCGGACTGCTGAGACGCCTCAGCATGTGGATATTTTTAAAAGTCTTGGAGCCAATCCTACTCCAATGCCTTACGGTGAGATTTACAGTGGATTGCAAAATAAAGTAATTGACGGTTTAGAAATGGACTTTAGCGCCATTTTGATGGAGAAACATTATGAGGTTGCCAAAAATATTACTATATCAAGACATTTTACATGGCCTGGAGTTTTAATGATGAATACTGCCAAGTTTAATGCTCTGTCGAAGGAAGATCAAAAGATTATTGAAGAAACAGCTAAAGAAATCATCGATGAAAATATCAAGGATATTCAAGTGATTGAAAAAAGTGCTATTGACCTATTGAAGGCTAAAGGAGCCAAGATAACTGAGCTTTCAGAAGCGGATATGGCCAAATTTATTGAGGCAACTAAAGATGTAGAGCAAAAATACACAGCAATGGATCCCCTGATTGCTGAGTTTGTAAAGGTGGCCCGCAGTACAAAATAGACAGTAAGGCTTTGGGGGTGCCGGTATTCCGACGCCCTCCCGAGTTTTAATCAAACCAAAAGAAGGTGGAACAAGGCATGGGATATTTAGAAACAATCAGTAAGGGCTTGGACAAGCTTGCTAGGTGGATTGTTCAAATTAGTGTAGCGGTTATGACTCTAGCTATTGTAGCACAAGTAGTATGGCGTTACTTTTTACAGCACCCCTTAATTTGGACAGAAGAACTGGCGCGTTACGCTTTAGTCTGGATGTCCTTTATCGGTGCTGGCGTGGCCTTGAGGGCAAAGGAATTAGCTTATGTTGATTTGTTTATAAGTAAATTACCCATTAAAGCGCAAAAAAACGTATTTATACTTGTGGATATCACGAATACTGTATTAATCGGGTTTTTGTTGTATTATGGTTTACTGCTAATTGGTTTACCCAGTGTAACTATGCAAAAGTCACCAGCTATGAATATACCTATGAATTACGTTTATTTGGGGGTACCAGTGGGACTTGGAATTATGTTTGTCCAGTCAATTGTAAAGCTCGTAAAAAATTTTGGCGGGGAGGTTAGGTGAATAAATGGCAATTATGGGTTTGACATTCATTGTCACTATTGTTATTGGCTTACCAATCGCCTTTGCCTTGGGAGCAACGGGTGTAATTCATGCTTTAAGTATGGGTGACCCTACGCTGTTAGCAATGCTGCCACAAAGAATGTACGCCGCGACTGATAGCTTTAGTCTGTTGGCGATTCCTCTTTTCGTTCTGGCAGGAGAACTAATGGGGTTTGGTGGGGTTACCGAAAAGTTAGCAGATATGGCCCGCGCGCTAATCGGTCATATCAGAGGAGGCATGGCTTATTCTACTGTTATCGTAGGTGTTTTCCTGGGGGCATTATTAGGATCAGCTAATGCTGCCGCCGCTCTTTTAGGTAAAGTAATGCATCCGGAAATGATTAAGGACGGTTATGATCCCTCTTTTAGCGCCTGTTTAACGTCGGCGACCTCAATTTTAGGACCTATCATTCCGCCCAGTATGATTTTCATTGTTTATGGTGTAGCGGCCAACCTCTCTATCGGTGAATTGTTCATGGCCGGTATCGTACCTGGCCTGTTAATTGCCCTATCCTACTTTATTATTATATGGACGACAGGCAAACGGGAAAACTGGAAGGTACAACCTAAAGTTAAACTGTCTGAAGTGGGTAAAAGTATTGTTAAAGCGTCTCCCGCATTGCTAGTACCGGTAGTTATTTTAGGGGGGATTTTAGGGGGGATTACTACCCCGACAGAAGCAGCGGCATCAGCTTCTGTAGTGGCTGTTATTTTGGGGACGGTAGTCTACAAAAAGTTAAAATGGGCTGATATACCGTTTATACTCGAACGAACCGGAGTTATTAGCGCTTCAATTATGATTATTGTAGCGATGGCCAATATTATGGGCTGGACTATGGCTCTAGACCAAGTTCCTCAGAAAATAGCAGAGTTTATGCTGTCCTTGACTACTAATAAGTATATGCTCTTGCTGTTAATCAACATTTTTCTTCTACTTGTAGGTATGGTGATGGAAACGGTAGCGGCCATCATTATCTTAGTACCGGTTTTTTTACCGATTATCACAGCTGTCGGAATTGACCCATTACACTTTGGAATGGTAGTAAGTATAAATTTAGTAATTGGGTTAATTACCCCTCCTGTTGGTGTAGCTTTGTTTACAACTTCAATTGTCACCAAGACACCTTTGGAAAAGATGATCAAACCTATCTGGGTATGGGTGGGCGCTGCTGTTGCAGTGTTAATGGTCATAACTTATGTTCCAGATTTGGTGACATTCTTACCTAACATGATTTTTAAACATTAAACTGTATTATGTATCTTCGAAATGTTGAGCCCGACAAAGGGTAATTTAGAGCAATGGACGGTGACTATATTGGCACATGTATTTCAATTACCAACGAAGATATTGTTTGGGATAGGTTCCATTAATGAATTGGGACGAGAAGCATTAGAATTCAATGCAAAGAAAGTCTTGGTAATTACCGACCCTGGAGTAGTTAAGGCTGAACTTCATAAAGGAATTATCGAGTCCTTAAACCGTTCCAGAATAGAAGTCCAAGTATTTGCAGAGGTTGAATCAGATCCAAGTATTGCTACTGCTGCCAAGGCAGCCGAACTAGCGAAGGAATTTTGTGCTGACGTGATAGTAGCTATTGGGGGAGGCAGCGTACTGGATGCTGCCAAATCCGCAGCGTTGTTGGTTACTAATAGCGGTAATTTGAAAGATTTTGCCGGAGTAAACAAGGTGAAATATCCTGGAATTCCGGTGATAGCAGTTCCTACAACTGCTGGTACTGGTAGTGAAGTTACAATTTTTGCAGTGATGAGTGATTCAGCAAATAATGAGAAGTTTACCATTTCCAGTCCCTTGATAGCACCAAGAGTAGCAGTTCTCGATCCTGCCCTTACTTTGACACTGCCTCGTGGGATTACGGCATCGACAGGTATGGATGCGTTGACCCATGCAATTGAAGCTTATACATCAACGAATGCACAGCCGGCCACAGATGGCTTAGCTTTGCAGGCTATAGAATTAATTAGTAAGAATTTGCGGGTTGCTGTGTGGCGTGGCGACAACATTCAAGCGCGAGGCAATATGCTACAAGCCTCATTACTGGCCGGTATCGCGTTTAATAACGCCTTTTTAGGTTTGAGCCATGCTATCGCCAGTCCGTTAGGAGCCCACTTCCATATTGCGCATGGCATAGCAAATGCTGTTATGCTTCCTTACGTGATGGAATACAACAGCGTTACTGCTGCCGATAAATTAGCTGTCGTTGCACGTCTAATGGACGTAAATGACAAAGAACTAAATACCCGCTCGTTAGCACGTCAAGCGGTTACCGCTGTTGAGGAATTGTGTAATGACATTGGAATCCCGAATAGGCTAAGGGATATTGGCGCTAAAGAAGATTTACTTCATGTGGTTGCCAGAGATGCATTAAAAAGTGTACAACTGAAATTTAATACTCGCGGCGCAAACGAATCAGATATTTTGGCATTACTGAAAAAAGCCTTTTAGATTGAAGTTGTCTATATGACGAATCCGTGGGGTGGTTTTTTTATAAAAAAGACTACCCCAAAAAATATCTAACAAAATCTATTGTTCGGGTGGTATCTCCACCGCCAAAAAGGTAAAGACAGATTTTAGTGGTAATCTAATGCAGCTGGAGGAGAGAACTTGATTATTACCGTGTACTTATATCCTCCTTTAAGATTTCCGGATGGTACGGAACGGAAACAAATGAAAGTTCAGGACGGATTTACTATTGGAGGTCTACTAGGTGAATTAAAAACCGGGAGAATTTTTGGCGACTATAGCGAGCAGGCGGTATTTGCTATCGTTGATGATGATGTGGTTATCGATGATTACGTTTTACAAGCTTGCCAAACCGTTAAAATTCTTATTCAAATGGCAGGAGGTTAAAAAAACGATGGATAAAGTGCTAGGCGGTTATGCGGGTGAGATTTTGTGGGTAGATTTAACTAAACGGCAGTGGCATACCGAAAATGTTTCTGAAACAATGGCCAAAAAGTGGATCGGGGGCAGCGGTTGGGCGGTAGAAACACTCTTTCATCGGGTGCCAGCCGATGCTGATGCGCTGGGTCCAGAAAATATCCTTGGTTTCTTTACCGGTCCCTTAACCGGAACAGTAATACCGTCGTCGGGACGTCATTGTATTGCAGCTAAATCTCCACTAACTGGCATTTGGGGGGAAGCTAGTGTAGGCGGTACTTGGGGTAAAGCCCTTAAACGAGCAGGGTATGATGCTTTAATCCTTACTGGACAGGCTTCGGAACCAGTTTATTTGTGGATTAATAACGGGAAAGTCGAGATTCGCCCGGCTGGTTCTTTATGGGGTTTGGATACCTATGAGATAGAGGAAGCAGTTCGGGAGCTGACTGATCCGAAAGCTGAAGTATGCTCAATAGGTCCTGCTGGAGAAAGGATGGCTAAGATCGCCGGTTTATTTACAGACGGGAGGGAAGGACGAACAGCCGCACGTTGTGGGCTAGGTGCAGTTGCAGGCTCAAAGAAGGTAAAGGCTATTGCTGTATATGGCAATAAACCCCCAGTTCTAGCTTATAAGGATGAGTTACTAAAACGAATTAAAGAAGTAGTCCCTGAGATCACTGAAAAAAACAAGGGTTTAACTAATTTCGGCACCCCGGTCCTAGTACTTCCTTGTGAACAGTTAGGAGATTTCCCAGTAAAGAATTGGACCGGAGGGTCATGGGAAGAAGGGGCTAAGTCTATTAGCGGCCCCCGGCTTGCCGAGACATATTTGACTGGGCGCTATCATTGTGCGAGTTGTCCAATAGGTTGTGGACGACGGGTGGCTATTGACAATGAAGTTCATGACAGCGTGCGTGGCGCCGGCCCTGAATATGAGACGTTAGGCTTATTTGGCGGCTCCTGTCTTATAGATAATTTGGAAGCTATTTGTTATGCCAATGAGCTTTGTAACCGCTATGGAATAGATACTATTGAGGTCGGCAATCTTGTTGCATTCAGTATGGAGGCTTATGAAAAAGGGGTTATTGGCAAGCAGGATACAGGCGGGAGAGAGATTCTCTGGGGTGATGCTGAAGCATTGATTGGGTTGATTCAAGAAATGGGTGAAGGATCAGGATTCGGTGCTGTATTAGCAGAAGGATTTCCTGCCCTTGCCCAACGCTACGGTGAAATTGTCAACGAAATTGGTATGACTGCCAAAGGTTTAAGTTTTCCCGCCCATGACCCGAGGGCATATAACAGCCTTGCATTAGGATATGCTACGGCTAACCGGGGAGCAGATCATTTAGAAGCATTTAGTCACGCATTCGAACGCAACTTAACAATGCCTGATCTGGGAATTGCTAAATCATTCGATAGATTTTCCAGCCAAGGTAAAGGAGCACTAGTTGCAAAGACACAGAACTTAATGATGGTATTTGATTCACTTGCAGTTTGTAAGTTTTTAATGACCGGGGGAATTACCCCAACTGTGTTAGCTGAGTGGCTCTCTTTGGCGACCGGTTCGGAGTGGGATGTCGAAAGCTTAATGCGTACTGGAGAACGGATTTTCAATTTGAAGCGTCTTTATAACATCAAGTATGGTGTGGATCGTAGGATGGATACCTTACCAGACCGTATTTTGAAAAACTCCCGGGCTACCGGCGGGGCTGCAAAGAATTTACCGCCCCTTAATGAAATGTTGGATGAATACTATATTGCTAGGGGATGGGATTCTCAAGGTATCCCAACAGCAGATAAATTAAAAGAACTGGAAATTAGTATAAAAAATTAGAAGGGCTGACCAAAAAGTGAAAGTAACTATTTGTTAATAATAAACGAACGGAACAAAAGGAGGTAAGGTAAATTGACTGAAGATTTTCCGACGGTTATTGCGGGTACTCAAGTTCGGTCGGTGGCTAAGGCACTTATGATTCTGAATGTGCTTGCTGAGCACCAGCGGGAAATGTCCCTGGGTGACATAGCTAAGGAGATGCAGTTGGCTAAAAGTACAGCCTACGGCCTGTTGGCTACGTTAAGAGATTTTGGTTATATAGAGCAGTCCCCTTTGGATGGTAAATACCGTCTAGGAATTCGACTCTTTGAAGTTGGCAATGTCGTTGCCAATAGCTGGGATGTGCGTAAAGTAGCTACTCCATTCATTCAGACTTTGGTCGATGAACTGGGAGAAACCGTTCACCTGGTAGTTTTAGACAAAGGTGAGGTTTTATATATCGATAAGCGAGAGAGTACAAAATCTTTAAGAATTGTCTCGCAAGTCGGTACACGGTTGCCAGCTCACTGTACTGGTGTAGGCAAGGTTTTCTTGGCAAATCTTCCGATTGATGAGGTAAGACGTATAATTGCCACCAAGGGTTTATCCCGCTATACCAAAAACACGATTACCGACTTCAGACGGTTGGAAGAAGAGCTGAATCTAGTCAGACAACAGGGTTATGCAATGGATAATGAAGAGATCATGGAAAGTTTGCGTTGTGTAGCGGTGCCGTTGCGGGATCATACTGGTAAAGTTTGTGCCGCAATTAGCGTATCTGGACCGTCGGCACGGTTTGACGGAGAACAGCTTGAATCCATCGTGGACTTGATGGTTCGGATCGGACGGGAGATCTCGGCAAGTCTGGGATATAGGGCATAAGAAAGGGAGATATTATGAAGGAGGTGATTGCAATGGAGTTGCGAGAGTTTCTGTTTGAACCACTCAAAGATAGGTCTTATTCGTTCGCGATCAGAACTCAGGAAAATGGAATACTGTCAGGAGTAGCTAGGGTAAAAGAACTGGCTATTGACCTCGGGTTGGAAGTTATTTCGTTGGCTGAGGAAGGATCGTTGCTAATTCCCGGTGCGGTGGTATTTTCCGCGAGGGGCGATGCTGAGATGGTTACCAGGGCCGAGGAAACCCTTATGGGAGCCATTGGAAAACCCTCTGGAGTAGCCACTGCTGCTGCAGACGTAGTAAAAAAGGCCAGTCCGGTTAAGGTGGTTTGCGGTGCTTGGAAAAAGATAGGTCAGGCTACTAAGGGAGAACTACGCCAGGCGGTTATTACAGGTGGGGCAGGACTTCGGATGTCCGAACAACCATTTGTCTATTTAGACAAAAACTATATCCGGATGTTTGGAGGAGTTACCGCAGCCGTGGCTCAGGCAAAATTATTTGATCCGGATCGGTTAGTAGTTGCCCAATTGCGAGGAGAGGGGCAAGGTATTGTTGAAGAGGCTAGATCTGCAGTACAGGCTGGGGCAGGCATTTTGATGGTTGATACCGGTATTCTGGAAGATCTTAAGGCTGTTATGTCTACCGCTATAGCCGATGGCTGGCGAAAAAGTGTACAGTTGGCCTTTGCAGGCGGGGTGTCTGCGGAAGAATTAGCCGACATCGTAGCACTTGGGCCAGACATTATTGATGTTGGTCGAGCCATTCTTGATGCTCCGTTACTTGACTTTAGTCTTGATGTGGAAGGCGGGGATCGTTAATGTTGGAGTGGGATCTTTTGGAGAAAACAACCTTTTGGATCGATGATATTGACTTGGACAATGCTAACTTAGGTCAGGTTGCAGAGGTTGCTGCCCAAGCGCTGGGATTGCTGCCGGAGGAAGTGATGGTTGTTGACGTGCGACCGGGATTATTGGCTTTTGACATTTTGCAAAAAAAGGTCAAACCGGAGGCGGTGGCTGGCAAAGGAGAATCTATTCTCCAAGGTTTGGCAAGTCTTCAGGGAGTCCTGATGGGGCCGAATGCAGCTATACATTCGGAAGGTGTTTTAGGATTTATTGCACTGGATCCAAAAGAAGTTGGAGAGGTGCTTAGAACTTCGGCAGATCAGGCTAGGCAGGTCAGCGAGGCGGTGGCTCGGAGAGCAATAGTCTTTGCTTCCGGTACAGAAGTAATAGCCGGTAAGATTGAGGATACAAATTCGCCGTATATAATGCAGCAACTAGAAAAACAGGGCTTCACCGCACGGTTTGGAGGGGTATTGGAAGACAATGCCAAGCTAGCGTCCGCTCGTATTGAGGAGGCTTTAGAAGCGGGTTTTGGTTTGGTGATAACAACTGGCGGAGTTGGGGCCGAAGATAAAGACTATAGTATAGAAGCTATCTTACGTTTGGATCCGCAAGCGTTCACACCGTGGATTTTGAAATTTACCCCGGACTACCGTCGCCATCACAAGGAGGGTGTACGCATAGCCGTGGGACAGATGGGCATTGCGCGTATAGTCGCCCTGCCTGGACCGCATGAAGAGGCAATTTTAGGATGTAATTCTCTTTTAACGGGACTAGCCCAGGGACTGGATGCTGAGTCGATAGCAGAGTCAATCGCCGCAGTAATAAGAGAGCGCTGGCGGCAAGCTATGAAAAACGGAGGGTATAAACATGAATAAGAGGGACATTGCCGCTAAATTATTACAGGCGGAGAGTGAAAGGGTGCCCATTGACACCCTGACAGAGACATACCCAGGGTTAACGGTTGAGGATGCCTATCGTATCCAACTAGAGGGCATCAGTATGAAGTTAGCTCAGGGTCGAAAGGTGATTGGCAAGAAGATTGGTTTAACCAGTAAGGGTATGCAAAAACTGTTAGGAGTTAATGAACCAGACTACGGACACCTGTTTGACAATATGTTGCTCTTAGAGGGGGAACCATGCCAGCGTCAGGAACTTCTCTTGCCCAAGGTGGAAGGGGAATTGGCTTTTGTCTTAAAGGATACCCTTAAGGGCCCTGGGGTAACTATAGCCGACGTATACCGTGCAACAGAAGGAGTCATGCCAGCCTTTGAGATAGTTGACAGTCGGATCCGTGATTGGAAGATAAAACTAGCGGACACTATTGCCGACAATGGTTCCAGTGCCCGCCTGGTCTTAGGCAGCCGCTTGGTTCCAGTACAAGATCTTGATTTGCGCCTAATCGGCATGGTGTTGGAGAAGAATGGAGAAATGGTCAGCAGTGGAGCTGGTGCAGAGGTATGGGGGCATCCTGCGGCTGCGGTTGCATGGCTAGCCAATAAGCTAGCTGAATTTGATATCGCATTGGAAGCAGGAGAAATTATTTTATCAGGGGCAGTGACAGCGGCCGAAGTTGCTGAGTCGGGGGATGTCTTCACGCTGTCTTTCGACGGGTTGGGCTGTTTGAATTTAAAATTTATTTAAAAAATATCGATTGGGAGATGTAATTGGTGGATAAAATTAAGGTAGCTGTGATTGGACCAGGAAATATTGGCACCGACTTGATGTTTAAGATCCTCAAAAGTCAGCACCTGGAAATGGGTCTGCTGACTGGTATTGTGGAATCTGAAGGGATTCAAAGGGCTCGGAAAATGGGAATTAACACTTCGATTGAAGGGGTTAACGCAGTGCTTCAAGACCCGGATATTAAAATCGTTTTTGACGCAACCGGGGCAAAGCCACATCTTAGGCATGCTCCGCTACTCAAGGAAGCGGGTAAAATAGCGATTGATTTGACACCTGCCTCGATCGGGCCCTATTGTGTTCCCTGTGTTAATTTAGAAGAATTGCTGGATGAACCTAATGTTAACATGGTGACGTGTGCAGGACAGGCAACGGTTCCAATAGTTTATGCCATTAACAAGGTAGCTTCCGTTACCTATGCGGAGATTGTCGCCAGTCTATCTAGTAAAAGCGCTGGTCCGGGAACCCGTCAAAACATCGATGAATTTACGGAAACCACCTCTAAGGCCTTGGTACAAGTTGGGGGAGCCAAGCGAGGGAAGGCGATCATCGTGTTAAATCCTGCTGAACCACCTGTGATGATGGCGAACACTATTTATGTAGAAGTGGAGAATCCTGACGAAAAAGCTATTACAGCCGCTGTTCAAATGATGGTGAACGAGATTCAAAAATACGTGCCAGGTTATAGACTTCGTGTTCCGCCCATCATTGATGGTCACAAAGTCACCATCATCATTCAGGTAGAAGGGGCCGGCGATTTTCTGCCCAAATATTCCGGAAACCTTGATATCATCACTTCGGCAGCCGTATCCTTCGCGGAAAAGCTTGCCCAAAAATTAATTAGAAAGGACGTGATCGCATGAGCATGGGTAAGATTCATCTGGTGGACACAACATTGCGAGACGGCAGTCACGCAGTAAGCCATCAGTACAGCGTGGAACAAGTGGCGGCAGTTGCCGGCGGACTTGATGCGGCTGGAATTGAATATATCGAGGTGTCTCACGGGGACGGCTTAGCGGGCTCTTCGTTTAATTATGGCAGGTCTGCCACGGATGAGGAGGAATTGATCAAAGCGGCAGCAGAGGTCATCAAAAATGGAATTTTAACTGTTTTATTGATTCCCGGGATCGGCACTATTGAGGATCTGAAACGGGCTGAGGCTTGCGGAGCTAAGGCGGTACGGGTTGCTACCCATGTGACAGAGGCGGATACTGCTGAGCAACATATACGGATGGCTAAGAGCCTGGGAATGCAGGCATTTGGTTTCTTGATGATGAGCCACATGGCTCCACCGGAAAAAGTCGTTGAGCAGGCCAAACTGTTTGAGTCGTATGGCGCAGATTTCATCTATGTGGCCGATTCGGCCGGGGCCATGCTGCCGGACGATGTTAGAGCCCGGGTTGGTGCTGTAGTCCAAGCAGTTGGGATACCCGTCGGGTTTCACGCCCACAACAATTTGACCTTGGCCACAGCTAATTCCCTCGCAGCCTTGGAAGTTGGGGCAACCTTCCTGGATGGGACTTGCCGAGGCTTGGGGGCCGGGGCGGGAAATACCCAAATTGAAGCGCTCGTGGGGGTTTTGAATAAAGTCGGTTATCAGACGGGCGTGGATTTATACAAAATCATGGATGTTGCTGAAGATTTGGTTGAGCCCATGATGCACCGGCCGCAGGTAGTGCGCAACGCCCCATTTATGCTGGGCTATGCCGGTGTGTATTCAAGTTTTCTCTTACACACTTACCGGGCGGCTGAACGATTTAACCTTGATCCCCGGGATATCTTGACAGAACTAGGCAAGAGACGAATGGTTGGCGGACAGGAAGATATGATTGTTGATGTGGCGTATCAGTTGGCGAAACAATAAAAAGGAGGGTATCATGAAAAACGTAAATTTGCTGGCGGTCATTGACAAAGAGAAGTGCATCGGCTGTAAAACGTGTGTGAAGGTTTGTCCAGTATTAGCCATCAAGATGGAGGACCGGTTAGCAATTGTTGACGGTGAAATGTGCCGCGGTTGTAACGCTTGCGAGCAACGTTGCCCAGTTTATGCGATAAATATGGTAAAAAGGGAACAACCTGTCGTTGTTAAGGTTGATGTCGGTAGTGTAGATTATGCTAAGATTGAGGATCTCTGCCGGAAGGCTAAATTTCATCCCGAACAGTTGATTTGCTATTGTACAGCGACTCGGGCGGAAGAAATTGCTGCTGCGATTATATTAGGGGCCGATTCTCCGGAAAAACTTTCCTTACTGACGGGCGCTCGTACCGGCTGTAAAGTTGAATGTATTCAACCCTTGTTACGTCTTCTCGAGGCAGCCGGTGTCGAACCGCAACCGCCAGAAGGTGGATGGCAGTGGTATGGTAAGACAGTGACAGTGTGGGATATTTCAGAGGAAGTAAAACAAAAATATGCGAGCCGGGGATTTTACTTTGATGAAGACATCAAACTTTTAGATCGAGTAGTTGCCGCCCCGCTGCAAGGAAGGAGTGAATCTTAATGCGACCTCCAATCAAGCCGGTACCGCCGCGTTCATCCCAATATGGGATTGATCCAGACTTAGTTAAAACCCGTGTCAGTGAGCTGCCTGGAATGACTTCGGTCATGCTGACCGATCTTTTCCCGGATCTTCCGGAAGTGATTTTCCCCAGTGATGCGGGAGTGTTAGTGATTCGCCAAGCTGCTGAAGCCGCTTTGCAAAACGTCGATATGAGCAAAATTAAGCCAGAACACTCTGTGAATATTCTTGCCTCCCATCACGGTTTTACCCTAATGGGTGGTGAGCCCTATGCGGAAATGCTCAAGACCCTTAAAGATGTTGTCGAGGCACGCACGGGTTGTCGCAACGTTCGCCTGCGGGCGGGTGTGGGACTTCGCTTCCGCGAGACGGAGGAGTATATCAAACGCCATGGCCTGGATGTCTATTTCGATGGCAAAGCTATTGGGGTAGCGCCGATTGATCAAGGGATTCCTATTGAGACGGAGATAGGAACCTTATTCGGACTTAAAAAGGTTTACGATGCAGACTGGATTATCCATGCTCACAACAGCGATGTTCGTGAGGTTCATTTTCATCGCCAAGTTGATCGGGCTGTAAAGCCTTTCGGAATGTCTTATGCCCGAATCGAGACTCGTTCTACGTACCATCAAAACCTCGGACCGAGAGCGGCTAACTTCACGGCCCGCGCTATTTTCGATTCAACCTTCGTGCAAAGTAAATTTGCCTTTGCTTCGTTTCTTACAGTCGCACCCAACGGGATCATCGGGGTGGATGTCGACAGTGATCTGTATGCCCTTAATGATAGGGTAACTCAAACTGGTTTACGTTATTACGGCAAAATAATGACCTTATTCGGAGAACTTGAGGACTATATTTGTGCTTTAGATTTTCCTTGCCCAGTCGTTTACGTTTTCTCAGCGGGTGTCATCTATGCCAATGTTGTGGGCGCTAACACTGATCTTTATGATCTCGACTTACCTTTACCAGCTTATACCTGGTATACAGAGGCATTTTACGGTAAACAGGGTCGGCCTTTGCTTGCTGATATTCCCACAGTTAATCGGGCCATTAAAATGTGTGTACAAAATTATGCCTGGACCGGTTATCCGACGGCTTTTTTTAGTGAGCACATTCCGACGATTGTTGTCGGACAGGAACAAGCCGAACTTTTTAATCGCGATCCGCAAAATCTTACCTATATGGACCATGCCATGGTGGCTGAGAGCACGGAGTCGGCTATGGAATTTGCCTATAAGACCACAGGGACGAGAAAGGTCGTTATTTTTGATGGGGCTGTCGGTGGTATTAATGTCAGCGAATCTTTGGCCGAGGAACTGTTGCAGAAAGCTCCCGCTGTCAGCGCTAAAGTCGATGAAATCTTATTGCCGAAATGGCTGCGGCAGAGAGGAATTGAATTAGTACGCCCTAAATAGAGATGCTGTTCTTTTCATTTCTAGTATAACCAGTAAAAAAGTGGAAGCTTAATAATAAATAGGATGGTGACAAATGAGAGCTAGATCTTTAAGACAGTGGTTACAGGTTTTGAATACTGATGGTATGTTAAAACATGTTGATAAAAAAGTGAATCTTTCTTACGAACTGGCAGCTGTGGGTAAAAAAGCGGATGGACGCTTTGCGGTACAGTTTGATAAGCCGGGTGATTCGCAAGTACCCGTGGTAACAGGTATCGGTGGCAGCAGGGAACTCCTGGCACGGGCCATGGGAGTATCTGTCGATAGGGTGGCTGAGCATTTTGCCTGGGCTCAAGCCAATCCTATGGAATGCACCATAGTGGAAGCCGGGGCTGCGCCAGTAAAGGAAAGGGTTACCCATGATGTTGACCTGGGCACATTACCAATTCCCGTCCATCACGAAAAAGACGGCGGGCCATATATTACCGCAGGAGTGCTAATCGCCAAGGATCCAAAGACTGGCGTAAGTAATCTCTCGATCCACAGGCTCCATGTTTTAGGTCCTAATCGCTTGGGAATCTTGATCTTGCCCCGTCATCTCTCCCATTTTCACAGGATGGCTGAAGCAGAAGGAAAACCCCTGGAAGTAGCGATAGCTATTGGTTTGGATCCCATATTATTGTTAGCTTCCCAGGCTTTGACATCGCCTGGTTATGATGAGTATACTATTGCCAGTGCTCTATATGGACAACCCCTAGAGTTAGTGAAAGGGGAGACTGTTGACCTCGAAGTACCTGCCCAGGCTGAAATAGTTTTAGAAGGCTATCTCCTGCCCGCTGTCCGAGAAATGGAAGGTCCTTTTGGCGAATATCCCAAATATTATGGCCCAGCTTCGCCGAAACCGGTTATTGAACTGACGGCAATGACTTCTCGAATGGACCCTATCTTCCAGACCATTGTACCGGCAACCAAGGAACACTTGCTTCTGGGATCAGTTCCTCGAGAAGGAGGCTTGATACAAATAATTAGAAACGCAGTGCCGAATACCAGAAGTGTTCACCTTACTCCTGGAGGTACTTGCCGCTATCATCTGGCTATTTCTATCGACAAACAAAATGAGGGTGAGGCCAAAAATGCGATGTTTGCTGCTTTTGGCAGTAGTCAGGAAATTAAGCATGTAGTAGTGGTGGACAAAGATGTGGATATTTTCAATCCTGAAGATGTGGAGTGGGCTGTAGCTACTCGTTGTCAGGCCGGACGTGATGTCTTTATCGTTGAAAGGGCATTAGGCAATAAACTGGATCCTTCTTCTGATGATGGGATAAGCGATAAAATGGGTATTGATGCGACCGTGCCTTCAGATGCTCCAGTAGGACGCTTTGAGCGAATTCGTATTCCAGGGGAAGACAAAATTAAGCTCGAAGATTATTGTTCCTAAAGAAATTCGCCAAAAGGATTGTGGATAGTAGACTGGGTGGGAAATAATCATTAAGGAGGGGTAGAGTGTGACGAAACGTATAGTTGTAGGAATTACAGGTGCAAGCGGCTCTATCTATGCCTACACCCTCATAGAAACATTGGCCGCAATGGGTTGGGATGTGGAGGTCATTTTAACCCAGATAGGCGAGAAAGTACTGGCATATGAATGTGGGGTGGAGATAAAGGCCTTTTCTTCAGGAATTCATGTTCACGCCATAGACGACCTCTTTTCATCGTTAGCTAGTGGTTCATTTCGTAATGATGGAATGGTGGTTATTCCATGTTCAATGAATACTTTAGGTTTACTAGCCAACGGTATAGGGGATAATCTGCTTGCCCGGGCTGCCCAAGTGATGTTAAAAGAGAGGCGACCGCTGGTAGTAGTCCCGCGCGAGATGCCTTATAATATCATTCACTTGGAGAACATGTTACGGCTTGCTCGGGCTGGGGGCATTATTTTGCCTGCATCCCCAGGTTTCTATCATCATCCCCAGAGTATGGACGATTTAGTAAGGCATGTTGTCGGGCGCGTACTAGATCAGTTGGGCATAGAACACACTCTGTACAAGCGTTGGGAAGGCGTCTTAACATAAAAAGTAATTACAGGGCGCCTTTTTAGAACGCCTTGGAGTCGTGGGACTGGCAGTATTCCAGTCCCTTTAAGTAAAGTATCTATGGTAAATGTTAGCGGGCGGCGACTGTCGCCCGCTACTTCCTAAACAAGACCATAATTGGACTTACGACTTGTCAAATTAGGCGAGTTGTTTTGCGCCGAGAATATACAGCAATTGGGTTAGGTAAAGGTAACGGCGGGTAAAAGTAATGGTAAAGTAACGGGGGTGCTAACCAACCTGGACATGCTGTTCATTGTTGGGCGGGAATGGAAATGGCAGTTGGGGCGGTTCTGAGAAATCTATTATTTGGTATCACGCGTTATCTAAGTTTCAAATACTTTTATCGTGGAAATAAAGGAGGGTAACTTGTGGAATTAGTCAATAGGGAAAAGTTGAAAACACTGCGTAAAAATTTAAGAGATATGAAAAGTGTCGTTATTGCTTTTTCAGGTGGAGTTGACAGTACTTTTCTGCTTAAAGTTGCGGTAGAAGTACTAGGCGACAAAGCCTTAGCAGTCACAGCTACTTCCTCAACATATCCTGCTCAGGAGCAGGCAGAAGCTCAAAAGCTGGCGCGCGAATTCGGGGCTAGACATAAACTAATCGTTTCGGAAGAATTGGAGATTGAAGGTTTTGCAGATAATCCGCCTAACCGGTGTTATTTCTGTAAAAATGAACTATTCTCCAAATTGTTAGTAGTCGCCAAGGATGAGGGAATAAATTACGTTCTTGATGGTTCTAACTTTGATGACTTAAATGACCACAGACCGGGAATGAAAGCAGCAAAAGAATTGGGCGTACGCAGTCCACTGAAAGAAGCAGGCATCACAAAAGAGGAAATTCGTTGTTTTTCCAAGGAAATGGGTTTATCTACCTGGAATAAACCTTCCTTTGCTTGTCTTAGTTCCCGTTTTCCGTATAGCTCTAGAATAACGAAAGAAAAGTTGAATCAAGTAGATCGAGGAGAAATGTTGTTGCGTTCCTTGGGTTTTCAACAGTTTCGATTACGTCACCATGGTGAAATTGCCCGGATCGAGATCAGCCGAGATCAATTCTTGCTTATGGTAGAAAAAGTAGACCAAGTCGTGGAAGAGCTTAAAGCTTGTGGTTTTATTTATGTTACCATGGACCTGCAAGGTTACCGGACGGGGAGTATGAATGAAATTTTATCTGAAGAGGACAAAAAAGTATGAACGAAAAAAGCCTACGTGAATTACTCATAGGAATCAAGCATAACGAAATTAGCGTTGATACAGGATTAGAAAAATTGAAAGATTTGCCCTTTGAAGATTTAGGTTTTGCCAAAATCGACCATCATCGCCAGCTCAGGCAGGGATTTCCCGAAGTTATCTATAGTGCAGGCAAAACAACTGAACAGATCGTTACCATCGTCGAAAAGTTGGCTGAAAGGGCAGATAATAACATTCTAGCCACTAGGGCTAATTATGATGTTTATAAAGCAGTTGCCGCACGAATTCCTGACTCTGAGTATTATGATCTTGCTCGCTTAATCGTGATACGACGAGGTAAACAGGAAAGACGAGGACACATCTTAGTGGTGAGTGCGGGAACCTCAGACATACCGGTAGCAGAAGAAGCGGCTATTACCGCTGAAGTGATGGGGAACCGGGTGGAACGGCTTTATGACACCGGGGTAGCCGGTATTCATCGTTTATTAAGCCAAACGGATAAGCTTTTGGCCGCACGGGTCATAATCGTAGTTGCTGGAATGGAAGGAGCCTTGGTCAGTGTAGTTGGAGGGTTGGTGGACAAACCGGTGATTGCCGTGCCCACCAGTGTTGGTTATGGTGCCAGTTTCGGCGGGTTAGCCGCTTTGCTGGCTATGTTGAATAGTTGTGCCAGTGGTGTGAGTGTGGTCAATATCGATAATGGTTTCGGTGCAGGTTATCAGGCTAGTTTAATCAATAAATTAGGGGAGGCTGGGGCATGAGAATCGCCTACTTTCATTGTTTTGCCGGGATAAGCGGAGATATGACCTTAGGGGCTTTAGTTGATGCCGGTTTAGACTGGGATCAACTGCGATCAGATTTAGCCAAACTTCCTTTAAGTGGTTATCAATTACAAATGGAGAAAGTGATTAAACAAGGCATCAGTGGGACCAAGGTACACGTTTTAACGGAAGAAGGCCATGTACACCGGCATCTGCGGCATGTTCAAGAAATAATTAGTAATAGTACGCTGCCGGACGTTGTTAAAGAAAAAAGTATCCAGGTTTTTACTCGGTTGGCTGAAGCCGAAGCAAAAGTACATCAAACATCTATCGACCGTATTCACTTTCATGAAGTCGGAGCGATGGATGCCATCATTGATATCGTTGGTTCAGTTATTGGTTTGTGGCGGCTGGGGATTGAGGAAGTATATGCCTCACCAGTGCATACCGGAACAGGCTTTACTAAATGTGCCCACGGGATAATGCCAGTTCCAGCACCAGCGACTCTGGAACTATTGCAAGGGGTTCCCATTTACTCCCGGGATGTAGAAAAAGAATTAGTTACTCCAACTGGAGCGGCAATTATTACCGCATATTGTCAAAATTTCGGCAGTATGCCGCCGATGCGGGTTAATAATATCGGTTATGGGGCAGGTGAACATGATTTAGTCATTCCAAACTTGCTGCGTTTAACCATTGGTGAGAAACTGGATCAGGTTAGTCACGACGGGCATATTCGTTACGGCGGCAAGGGTGATGTCCACCAAGGAGAAGCCCTGATGATGGAAGCCAATATAGATGACATGAACCCGGAGTTTTTTGATTACCTGATTAACAAATTCCTTAAAGCTGGAGCGATGGATGTTTTCTTGCGAAAAATCCAAATGAAAAAAAATCGCCCAGCCATAGTATTAAGTTTATTGATTCATACCCATCAATTAGAAACATTCTATCAGCAAATATTTTCCGAGACAACGTCCATCGGGGTTAGGGTTTACCCTGTGACCAAGTATATGCTTCCTTATGAAATAAAGACGGTGCAGACCAGGCTAGGTCAAGCTAAGGTGAAAGTTGCCCGTTATCAGGATAGCCTGCGTAATGTGGCTCCAGAATATGAGGATTGCCGTAAATTAGCAGAAGAGCAACAGATACCGCTTAAAGAAATTTACGATATTATCAAATACGCAGCTTACCAACAATTAGAACAAAAGGATCATAGCTAGCAAACAACGTTTGTGGTAAAGCACATCTGACAGATCGGTTATCCAAAGCTTCGCAACCAGGGGCCAGTCATCGTTGACGATGACGAAGATTCCGCCAGAATAGTTTAGTTCGTCAATTTCCTATTGGAGACCAAAGAATGAAATCCTCCTAGCAAAAAGGTGGGAGGAGATTAATATCAATGGTTCAAGCAAAGCCTTGTGCCATCTGACTCGGCGAATGCCGAGACCATTATTACTTTAGGGAGGCGACGTAATCTTGATGTATCATGTCACCAGAGCGCAACTGGAAGCATTTAAAACCTTGGAGGAAGTCATTCCTTACCTTTTAGGAGAAGATGCCGTATTGTTTACGACAAATACGCAAAACTTTGATTCGATGTATACCACAAAAAGTTTTGTGACCTACAAGGCAAAAATAGGTGACAGACTGGTGGAGGGCAGCGGTGGTAAGCAATGTGTGGTGACAGGCAAACCGGTGGATAAACTCGTTCCGAAAGAGGTGTATGGGTTTACATTTCGAACGATTGCTCTCCCTGCTATTGAAGATGGCAAAGTTATTGGCTGTATTGCGGTAGCGAGAAGCAGAGAGAAGCCGGAATTGATCATCGAAATTGCGGACAATCTCTCCGCCAGTTCGGAGGAAATTGCTGCATCCTTGCAAGAAATGACAGTGTACGCGGACAAGAGTGTGGAATCCATGTCAGATTTAGAGAGTGCTATTAAAGCATTAATAGATGGACTAAAAATTATCGAAGAAATGAACGAGCTTGTTAAAAACATTGCTTCACAGACCAATTTGTTAGCGCTTAATGCAGCGATAGAGGCGGCCAGGGCTGGTGAACATGGGCGCGGGTTCGCAGTGGTGGCTGAAGAAGTGAAAAAGCTATCTCAGAAAAGTGTTGATGCAGTGAAGAACATTAGGCAGGCAATACTAAGTAGCCAGAAGAGCATCAATAATGTAGAGAATCAGATCAGCCAAAATGTTGCGACTACTCAGAACCAGGCGCAGATAACACATGACATAGAATCAGCTATGGCTGAAGTAGTAAATAGTGCTATGGGTTTATACGATGTTAGCAAAACAATCTAAAAGTCTGCGCAGTGATAGATGAATCCGTCTGAAAAAAGCTGAGGCGATACCGAATGCCGTTATGAGTCGCCATGTGGCGATAGTCTTTCCTTCGCCACGAAGTGTTTCTTTTGGGTAGGTGGCTCGGCGATAATCTCCACCGGAGACTATCGTGACTATCGTATCGCCAGGTAAGAAGCAAAGAGACTACCACGTTAAGGTAGTCTCTTTGTGTAGTAAACATATTGTTTTGAAGGCAAACAGGGCGTCCCTTTGGCTACCCCCTAGCTTTTAAATCCCGTCCTCACGAACGAATGCTGGAAAATATTAGGATAGTTAGCATCGTGGACTTGATTATCGATTATTTATAGATTTAGACACAAGAACCTGTCCTCTCATCTAATTACTATTGATTAGCATGGTTTTCTTTTTCATGTTTACTGGCTTCATATTCGAAGCGGAACTTCTGGTTACAAAAAGAACAATGGACAAACTTTCCATCAGGTGCCTGTATTGGCATAGATACCACCCCCTTGCACACGATTTTAACCAAGTATAAGGGTTTTTATACTTTTTTCTTGATCGTTGTGTCTCTTTCTGAACTTTTTCATAATATGGGTATGAGGTGAGGAAGATGTGGAATAAATGGACTAGGAGTCTATTTGTTGAATTTCAGTGGATGAAACGTAATTTTGTGCGTCGCTGGAAACTGGATACTCCAACAGGTGTTATGGGCATGCTAGTAATCATATCAGCTCTATTATTGTTTATTGTAATAGGAAGCGGGTTTGCTCGTATCTTTAGGTCATTAGTTCCATGGGTTAACGGATCGAGAGTCGGAGAGATCTATTGGTACTCGATTAGCTTTGGAATAAAAGCCAGCTTTCTATTTATAATTTTTAGCGCTTCACTCATAATCTTTTTTCTCCATAAGATTTCCGAGCGACACTAGTACATATACAGATTCTGGATACATAGCTGATCTAATTGAACGTACTGGAACAGCCAGCGAGAGTAAATATGTATCATAAACATAATATTAGTATTATGTTTATGATACATATTATGATTATTATTGTAGTGTCGGAAATATAAAACTCGACATTGGTCAAAAACACCTCCCATATGGCTTATAAAAAACTTCTTTGGTAAATGGTATTTTAGTTCTAAGCTTAATAAAGATCCAATATAAAGTAAATAATGGACAAACTGTATATATTGTCGCTTTATAATTCTTGCATAGGGTTCATACCTATGTTAAAATTTAATGCGTTAGAAAGGGGCTGAGTTCGTGGATTTATTGTCTGGCATTACAGGTACGCAAGTATTTAATGTCATTATGGTTCCTATACAAATTATTATCATTTTTTTAACCTTCTATTACTTTATCCTTTCTATGTTTGGTTTGTACAGGAAACAAGAGGAGAAGATACTTAAGCCAGAGAAGAGCTTTGCTATAGTTGTGGCTGCACATAACGAGGAAGCTGTCATTGGACCTTTAGTGGAGAATTTACTCCAACTTGATTATCCCAAAAAACTATATGATATCTTTGTGGTAGCTGATAACTGTACGGATAAAACAGCCTTAATTGCTCGGAATTCTGGAGCAATTGTCCATCGTAGATTTAATACTGAGAAACGTGGTAAGGGTTATGCCTTAGAATGGATGTTCCATCGTTTATTTAAACTAGAGCGTCAATACGACGCGATTGTCATTTTCGATGCAGACAATCTTGTCAAAGAAAATTTCCTCTTTGAGATGAATAGTAAGCTTTGCCAAGGCCATAAAATTGTCCAATGCTATCTTGATTCCAAAAACCCATTTGATACCTGGGTTACCAATACCTTCTCTATTGCATTCTGGGTAACGAATCGTTTGCTCCAGCTCGCAAGGTATAATACAGGTCGGCTCTCGAACGTTTTGGGAGGGACAGGCATGTGTATTTCCATGGGTGTTCTTAAGGAATTCGGTTGGGGGGCGACTTCCCTAACCGAGGATTTAGAATTTAGCATGAAAGCGCTATCTCACGGCATTAGGACAACTTGGGCGCATGACGCAGTGGTTTATGATGAAAAGCCATTAACGTTTATGCAATCTTGGTATCAAAGGAAACGATGGGCACAAGGACAAGTTGATGTAGCTGGACGTTATTTTTTTCCTCTCATTATCAAGGGCGTACGAGAACAAAAATTCATGTATATAGATGCTGCTATTCACCTTTTCCAACCAGCACTGGTTATGATAGCAACTTTCTTTATGCTTACCAACCTTATAAGTGTATTTCAGAATCAGTATACTCAAGTGTTTACCTTAGTAATGCCTTGGACGGGATGGCAGATTTTATCCGCTTTCCAATACTTATACCCAATTGCAGCGTTGGCGCTTGATCGTTTACCATGGCGTGCCTATGTGGGGCTTATTCTATACCCAGTCTTTATTTATAGTTGGATTCCCATCGTCTTTTTAGGATTTGTCAATCGTAAAGACAAGCAATGGTCTCACACTAAACACACTCGCTCTATAAGTATAGAAGAAGTTATTGAAAAACAAAAAAAAGTATCGTCGTCTTAATGAATGGTTATAAAAAAGTCTTTGACACAACGCCAGTTTTTGTGTATACTGATAATCGTCAGTCTCGGGTGATTAGCTCAGTTGGTAGAGCGCCTGCCTTACAAGCAGGATGTCGGCGGTTCGAGCCCGTCATCGCCCACCAAACTCGATGTTCGAAGTTTGAGGCTCGAGGTTCGAAAGAACCGTGGAGCTTAAGCTTGGACTATAAAGGTAAGAGAACGGTGTCGTACTTCGAACATCGTACATCGAACCTCGATCATGGCCCCGTGGTGTAGTGGTTAACATGCCTGCCTGTCACGCAGGAGATCGTCGGTTCAAGTCCGATCGGGGTCGCCAAAATCGCTATTCGAAGATCGTGATTCGAGGTTCGAAAGGTGAAGGTAGAACTTCACAGAGAAAACTTTAAAATGGCGAATCTGAGAACAAAGAATCCAGAGAGGAATACTGGAGTTCGAATATCAAATTTCGAACATCGTACCTCGATTATGCCTCGGTAGCTCAGTCGGTAGAGCAGAGGACTGAAAATCCTCGTGTCGGCGGTTCGATTCCGTCCTGAGGCACCATGCGGGTGTAACTCAGTGGTAGAGTGTCACCTTGCCAAGGTGAAAGTCGCGAGTCCGAATCTCGTCACCCGCTCCACTAATATTTCCCTCGGCGGCATAGCCAAGTGGTAAGGCAGAGGTCTGCAAAACCTCTATTCCTCAGTTCAAATCTGAGTGCCGCCTCCAATCAATTTGCCGATGTGGCGTAACTGGCAGACGCACGGGACTTAAAATCCCGCGGAGTAACATCCGTACCGGTTCGATTCCGGTCATCGGCACCAATATGGGTTTGTAGCTCAGCTGGTTAGAGTACCGCGTTGACATCGCGGGGGTCGGAGGTTCGAGTCCTCTCAAACCCACCAACGGAAATCGTGAAGCTTCTCTTCGGAGAAGCTTTTTTCATACTCTAAAGGTTATACTGATTACATGTTAAAAGAGACGTTTAGCCGTTGCGATCCATTTCGTTGATATTTTTGCGATTGTCTAATATACTAACTATGTTGTTTTTAGTTAATTTCTAAAGTAAGTGTCTAAACATAGAAATCTCTAAACTCTCGAGAAATGCACTAATAGATGATCTCTGCTAGGAGATGATCGAAATATATAGTGGAAAGAATGACTTTGATTTGTGGTAATGGAAGGGGTGGTTCTTATGCATTCACTTTGGCAAGGCAAGGCGCCAATTTACGAAGCACTGCTAAAATATAAATCCATGCGGGTAGTACCGTTTGATGTGCCCGGACATAAGCAAGGCAAAGGAAACCCCGAGCTGACAGAATTTTTGGGGGAGAAATGCCTTTCTGTCGATGTCAATTCTATGAAACCGTTAGATAATCTCGCCCATCCCGTCTCCGTAATCAAAGAAGCTGAAGAACTGGCTGCAGATGCTTTTGGCGCACATCACGCCTTTTTTATGGTCAATGGAACTACATCAGCTGTTCAGGCGATGATAATGAGCGTATGCAAACAGGGTGACAAAATTATAATGCCACGTAATGTTCACAGAAGTGCCATTAATGCCCTTATCATCAGTGGCGCAATTCCTGTTTACGTGAATCCCGGGGTCAATAATGAGTTAGGGATTCCATTAGGCATGTCCATTGACGAGGTAAAAAGAGCCATCGAAAAAAATCCAGATGCCAAAGCAATCTTTGTCAATAATCCTACTTATTACGGTATTTGTTCCGACTTGAAGGCCATTACTGAGCTTGCTCATCGTCATAATATGTATGTTCTGGCGGATGAGGCGCATGGAACCCATTTCTACTTCGGAGCGGATATGCCGATTAGCGCAATGGCAGCAGGAGCCGATATGTCTGCAGTCAGCATGCATAAAACAGGTGGGTCGTTGACTCAAAGCTCATTTTTGTTAAAAAATGCTCGCCTTAGCACAGGTCATGTGCGGCAAACGATTAACTTGACCCAAACCACTAGCGGCTCATATCTGCTGCTTTCTTCTCTAGATATTTCGAGACGCAACCTAGCTCTAGATGGTAAAAGTATTTTCGCAAAAGCCTCTTCTCTTGCCAACTATGCACGAGACGAGATCAATAAAATTGGTGGATACTATGCTTTTTCCACAGAACTTATTAATGGAAATTCGGTGTTTGATTTTGATCAAACTAAACTTTCTATCCATACCCGAGAAATTGGCCTGGCAGGAATTGAGGTTTATGACATTCTTCGTGATGATTACGGAATTCAGATCGAATTTGGGGATATCGGTAATATTTTAGCTATCATTTCCGTTGGGGATCGTGCCTTGGCCTTGGAACGTCTTGTATCTTCTTTGTCTGAAATAAGAAGAATATATATGAGGGACAAAACGGGAATGCTTGATCATGAATATATTAATCCAGAGGTAGTGATGGCTCCCCAGCGAGCCTTCTATACCGATCAGCGTTCAGTGTCTATCGAAGCCAGCACAGGATGTATAAGTGGAGAGTTTGTTATGGCTTACCCGCCAGGTATTCCTATTTTAGCGCCAGGAGAACGGATAACTGAAGAAATCATTGACTATATCGCCTACGCCAAGGCCAAAGGCTGTTTCCTCACAGGAACAGAGGATATGGACATTGAAAACATCAGAGTAGTGGAGGAATAAACAATGGAATTATGGTATACAGAACCGCACACAGACAACGTTCGTTTTTCCATCAAAGTGGATAAGCCCCTATATACAGGTCAGAGCGAGTTCCAAAGAATCGACGTCTTTATCTCTAAAGAATTTGGCACTTTTTTTACCCTGGACGGTTTGATGATGGTTACTGAAAAGGACGAATTTATTTATCATGATATGATTGTTCATGTGCCTATGGCAACCAACCCTAAGATCAAGAATGTCTTGGTGATCGGCGCAGGCGATGGCGGAACAGTAAGAGAACTGACGCGCTATAGTACTATTGAAAATATTGACATGGTGGAAATCGATAAAATGGTTGTGGATGTGTGCAGAGAATATTTGCCCCAGACCGCCTGCAAGTTAGATGACCCAAGAGTAAACTTGTATTTTGAAGATGGACTAAAATTTGTTCGCTCCAAAGCAAACGAGTATGATTTAATTATCGTTGATTCGACCGATCCCTTTGGACCAGGGGAAGGGCTGTTTACAAAAGAGTTTTACGGCAACTGCTCTAAGGCTTTAAAAGAGGATGGCATCCTGGTCAACCAGCATGAAAGCCCCTATTATAATGAGTATGCTAAGTCCATGCAAAGAGCCCACAAGCGTATTCAGGACTATTTCCCGGTTTGTAGGGTTTATCAGGCGCACATTCCGACCTACCCGTCAGGTCACTGGCTGTTTGGTTTTGCCTCTAAAACTTATGATCCACTGACAGATCTTGACGCCCAGGCTTGGAACAGTCTTGGACTGAAAACAAAATATTATAACACTGAAATTCATAGAGGAAGCTTTGCTCTGCCTAACTACGTATTAGATTTACTGGTAAATGCAGGGGAATGATAGTATTGGTATTGTCGTGAAAAGGTTTGGTGACTGTCTGTGCTTCTAAATGTAGAATGTAAATAATAAATATATGATATATTAGCTGAAAGTCTCCCTTAACAGGGAGGCTTTTGTGCTAAGTGGAGAAAGTACAAGCAAAGGGGTGCCAGAAGGTACCCCTTTGCTTGTTGTTGAGTGGATATTACAAAAGAATGAAAGATTGCGTTTCTGGAAATATTAAGGAATGTGCCAAGTATTTCAAAAATAAAAAGTGCTGATAGATTGGCCGAACCGAAATATGCCTTAGAAAAGGTCATATACATTACTATGGAGGGGTGCCAGTGGAACATTCCGTGCAATTAGGGACGCAATACTACCGGGAGAGTATCTGTGCAAGTTTACGCGAACTGCGCGACCGTGAAAAACTCCCCTTTCAAATCGTGGAACATAAGCAGGGAAAACGCTGGATCATTAAGTGTCAGTTCCAAGAGAATTCGTTGGATGAAACTGAAAATGAGGGAATGGTACAAAAAATCCATCGTTATTATTTAGCGAATGCCTTGGCAGAAACGATTTTGCAGCATTGGGAAAGAGACCACATCGTTCAAATACTTAAAAAAAAGCAATACTTAAAAGAAACCAATTGGCAAATAATACTCAACAAAGCTGTGGACTATTTGAATCAAGGACTAGGGCAAGTTCGTGGTTATCGAGTGAACCGTAAAACCATCCTAGTTACCCAAATTTTAAGTTGCTTAGATCAGAGCGCAGTTTTTGACATAGAGGGTTTTTTACGGTTTCGTGCACAAGAGTATAAAAACGAAGTATCCAAAGCAGTGGAATACGCTATTGATGAGTACGTTATTGAAAAAGAGTATTTAGAATTTATCCAGCTGTTAAAGCACTTCGTAGAAAGTCAAAGACCTCGTCTGGAATTTTTACATGTGGGAATGACACCAAAAGGTAAATTTCATCTCTATAACAATGAAGGAGTTCAAGTAACCCATCAGTTCCTTGAAGACTATCAGCTTGACAATATTCATGAGCTAGGGTATGAAGATTTATTGGTCAGTGCCTTAATAGTCGTTGCACCTCGTCAAATTACGCTGCACATACGTTATGATGGTTACAAAGATACCTTGCAAACAATCCGGAGTGTTTTTGGAGATCGAGTCTGTGATTGTAAAGGTTGTTCCCTATGTGAAAAGTTTTGACAAAAATGAGATTGGCTTGTTATAATAAGTCATTCCTTAAATCTAGTCAAAATCGTTGAAAGGGAGAGTATCCTGAAACTACCGTGTAAGAGATGGAATGCCTAGGCTGTAAGCTTTCCTCACGGACGCACAGGAGAAAACCACCCTTGAGTGTGGGGCTGAACTTTAGTAAGCTCTGCCGTACCCCGCGTTAAGGGAAATCGAGTGAGAGGTGCGATATCAAACCTTTCAATTGGGTGGAACCACGGGAGTAGAACTCTCGTCCCTGTCAGGGACGAGAGTTTTTTATTTTTAAGAATAATTTACTAAGGAGTGAAATCAATGCTTAAGGTCACCTTAAAAGACGGCTCAATTCGCGAGGTTGAACCAGGAACGACAATAGTGGAACTCGCGTCTTCTATCTCTCGGGGACTGGCGAAAGTTGCGGTAGCCGGGAAAGTCAATGATAAGACGAAGGACCTTTCCTATCCACTGACGGAAGATGCGGCGGTGGAGATCATAACCATAGATAGTGACGAAGGGTTAGATGTTTTAAGGCATTCCACAGCCCATTTAATGGCCGAGGCCGTAGGAAATCTTTTTCCAGGGACAAAATTTGGAATTGGACCTTCGATTGCCAAGGGGTATTACTATGACTTTGACTCTGAACATGTGTTTACTCCCGAGGATCTGGTAAGTATAGAGAAGGAAATGAACCGTCTTATCAAGGAAAAGCATTCTTTCCAACGGAGAGAAGTCACCCGAGCTGAGGCACTTTCTCACTTTGGTGCATTGGGAGAGAAATATAAGGTTGAACTCATTGAGGGCCTTCCTGAGGATGCGACGATTTCAATGTACACTCAAGGGAACTTCACTGACCTTTGTGCAGGGCCCCATCTTCCCTCCACGGCCAATATTAAGGCCTTTAAGCTGATGAGCTTAGCGGGTGCTTATTGGCGCGGAAGCGAAAAGAATAAAATGCTGCAGAGGATCTATGGAACCGTCTTTGCTAAACCAGCAGATCTGGAAGACCACTTGTTCAAGTTGGAAGAAGCTAAGCGACGTGACCATCGTAAGCTCGGTCTGGAGCTCGATCTCTTTAGCCTACACGAAGAGGGCCCCGGTTTTCCATTTTTCCATCCTAAAGGCATGATCTTACGCAATGCGCTGGAGGATTTTTGGCGGCAGGAACACCGTCGACGCGGGTACCAGGAGATTAAGACCCCAATTATTCTGAATCGTTCGATGTGGGAACAATCCGGTCATTGGAATCATTATAAGGAAAATATGTATTTCACAGAAATTGACGACCAGGATTTTTGCGTAAAACCCATGAACTGTCCAGGTGGCATGATCATGTATAAGACAAAAATGCGCAGTTATCGTGACCTCCCGCTTCGTGTCGGGGAACTGGGACTTGTACACCGCCATGAACTTTCGGGTGCACTCCACGGCTTACTACGCGTTCGAAACTTTACTCAGGATGATGCGCATATTTTCATGCTCCCTTCTCAAATCAATGAAGAACTCATTGGGGTTATAGAACTCGTTGACTATTTCTATAAAGTGTTTGGTTTTGAGTATAAAGTGGAATTGTCGACCCGGCCTGAGGATTCCATGGGCTCAGATGAGGATTGGGAAACCGCCACCAAGGCCCTTCAAGATGCCTTAGAAGATAAGGGAATTGAATACAAGATTAATCCGGGTGATGGAGCCTTCTATGGACCTAAAATCGATTTTCATGTCAAGGATTGCCTCGATCGGACCTGGCAGTGTGGAACGATTCAACTTGATTTTCAAATGCCGGAGAAGTTTGACTTATCCTATATCGGTGAAGACGGTCAAAAGCATCGCCCAGTCATGATTCACCGGGTGGTGTATGGAAGTATCGAACGCTTTATTGCACTTCTGACAGAGCATTATGCAGGGGCCTTTCCTGTCTGGCTGACACCGACTCAGGTTCGAATTCTGCCGATCAGTGAGCGGCACCATGAATATGCCAAATCCCTAGCTTCCCGTCTCAATGAACTGGATATCCGGGTGGAAACGGATGATCGCAAAGAAAAGATCAGCTATAAGATACGAGAGGCTCAAACGGAAAAGATTCCGTATACGTTAGTTGTCGGGGACCAGGAAGCTGAGTCCAATATGGCTGCTGTTCGAAGGTATGGTCAAGGTAATTCTGGAGAAAAAATGTCGATCGATGCATTTATAATGCTTATTCAGGAAGAAATTAAGAGTAAGAAAATCCTGAAGGCTTACCTTAAAGAAGATTAAGTCAGATTAAGCTGAGTGCAATGTCCTGAAATAAGGCGGTTCAAGGGCTTGGGAAGCATAACTTTACATTCCGCTTAACAGCAGGGATGTAAAGTTATTTTAAAGTATTTTTTCTCAAGACGCCCCTGAACTCCTACAAACAGACCTGTTATGATAGTCTTGAATAGGTAGGTGGGGCTCCCATGGACAAGATTATCATGATCTACTATGGCAGAAATTTCACATCTGAAGAGATAGAGCTTATCCAATGGACAAGAAAAAGATATCCACAACTATCGAGGAAGGAACTAGCGTCAACCGTCTGTGAATTTTTAGGATGGACGACACCCGCTGGTTATAAAGCCTCGAACTGGACCTATCTGGGTGAAACTCAAGGTCGGGGTCGGATGGATCGAAAAAATGAGTATGCTCTATCTCGTAAGGCTATCTATATGTATCCCCTCCAAAAAGACTTTAAAGACTGCCTTAAAGGGATTAAGCCCTGCAAAACGGTGAATCCAGATGATTAGAGCAGAAATGCGACAAGAGAAACGAGCCCAAGAGCAAGCACTCAGAGTAAACTTGTTCAGCTAAAGCTGAACATCGGGGCTTCAGGTGGGGAGTTTACCCCACCTGAAGTGGAGAACGGGGGAACGCCCACTTATAGAAGTGGGCGTCTCGCCGTTGGATGAAGGAGTTAGAAGCCAAAGAATTCAAGTTTGTAGGACCAGAGGTGTACCCTGAGAAACGGGCCATAGCCAATAGAAAGTGTGGCTACGAGACACCGGAAGACGAAAAATATTCAGATTAAATTGGAGGGGATGCCGGAAGGTATCCCCTTATTTGTGATACAGACCTTATTATTAGAAGTAGCTTTAAAGTGGTCAGAATACAACAGTAGCACAGAGTTTGAGTCGTTTGGGAATAGCTGAGTAGTAACTTATTTTGAATGTAAAAGGTGAGTTTAACTCTGCCCTGAACTATTTCAGGCAGGCGGAAAAACTATATTTGCTAGGTAAGAAGACAGGATTGCAGCAGGATTGGTCGGTGAGTGGACTTAAGGAGTTTTACCCTGATTATGTCTCATTCAGGGACAGTTTTTAAGAATAAAGCTCCAGATACATTGTTTAAAGCATGTTTAAAGCAAAGTGTTTTATGATAGGACAATTATTCTTCGCAACGAGTGCCCTATTGTAGTGCACTTTTGGCAACCCCTTAATATTGGGCTACGGGCAAATTGGCATAGAATTTGCAATTGGAAGAGGCTGAGTGCAGAATTTTCATAATTATAAAAATAATTAGATATGTCTGTGGCAGAATTCGAGAGCGTACGGGCGATGATACAAGGAGGTGACGGTAAGCGAAATCGGGCAATCGCGGAGAAACGAAAAGTATAACAAAGTGAATTAAGAGTATTTTGAAAGGGGGCAATTAACAAGTGGCGATGTGTAAAGAATGTGAATGTTTTCATCCTATCCCAGACACTGAGTGGGATCACGAGCGAGGGACTGGAGACTGTGTTAAGACAATGCGAGATAATAAAGGTAAATATTGGCATACTGCGAAAGTGAAGGAAAAGTCAAATTGTGCCGAATTTAAACCCGGACTAAGAGATCAGTCAAAATAAAAATTTGAGGGGGGAAACAAGCGATGGCGAATGCTACATTGTTGGCAGAAATAAAGCAGGAACTGAAACTGGAAGCAAAAAAAGGTCAGCCCTTAGGGAAGGCTTTATGGGATAAAAAGCTTAAAGAAGGGCCAGGAAGCGTGCCAAGGACAAAGCATCTTTACAAGCGCTGCCGCTGGGCACATACTGCCGGGGGGGAGTATGTGAGGGAAGAAATCAAGATTTCTCTGGAACGGGCCCGTTTATATACCGAGGCACATAAAGCAAACGCCGGTGAAGTGCCGGTAATTCTCAGAGCGAAATGTCTGGAGCATTATCTTAAAAACTGCAGCATCTATATTCAGGATGAGGAAAGCATCGTTGGGATCCACAATGAGCGTCCGGATAAGCTGGAGCTTTATCCGGAGGGTGGGGCTGCGAATATGTTCGATTATCTGGAGGATGATTCGCTTACCCCCCCGGAACTCTATGATGAGGGTGTGGAAATGGTTGAGTACTGGAAGCAATGGTCGCTTTCAGCTATGTGCGAAAGGTATATGGAACCGGAAGACATTGCCAAGCTTAGCACAGGAGTAATTAGTGAGCCTCCGGTGTGGACCCATTTTTATACGAGTACCGTTCCACCCTATCAGACCGTCCTTGAAGACGGGTTGGAAAAGAGGATTGAGTGGTGCGAGAAAAACCTCAGAAAGGTTAGGGATAAATTAAAGGAATACCCTTGGAGAGGGGAGGAGAACATCCCCCTTTTCGAAAAGATTGACAACTGGACGGCGATGATTATTGCTGCCAAGGCGGTTATTGGCTGGGCAAGAAGATACAGCCGGCTGGCGAAGACTATTGCCGAAGAGTTTGACTTGAGTGATAGTGTGGTCGGAGCGCAGCAAAGAAAGAAAGAATTGCTGGAAATCGCAGAAATTTGCTACAATGTTCCCGCCAAGCCGGCTCGGGGCTTTAAAGACGCTATGCAGTCCAAATGGTTTTGCTTTGAGGTCGTCCAAAATATGGAGCGTTTTTGTTCCGGCTATGCTCAGTTAGAGGATGATCTGTTGTGGCCTTATTACAAGGCAAGTGTTATCGATAAAACAGCGCAGCCGATGACGCGCGATGAGGCGATCGAACTGATTGAATGTGAGCGGCTCAAAGTATGTGAGCGTGGAGTGACCAAAGGGAGATGGATGCGGCTTATCCACCCTGGAATTAACGACCTGCACATTCTGACCCTTGGTGGGTTGGACGAGAACGGCAAGGACATGTGTACTGACCTTACGGACGCTATACTCGAGGCAACTTTGAATATTCATACCAATGAGCCCTCGGTCGCCTTTAAGTATTCCCCGAAGATTAATGAGAAAACGAGACGACTGGTCTTTGAGTGTATCTCTCAGGGTTATGGTTTCCCATCGATCAAAAATCATGAGAAAAATACAAGGCACAGTATTGAGCATCACGGCTGGCCGCCTGAGGTGGCGGCGCGCTGGGCCTTGGTTCTGTGCATGGCACCCGGGGTAACAGGTCGAAAATCGACTCAGCACTCCAGAAACGAGGGTGGTGGGGGGATAGTTGGTCCTGCCCCAGGGAATATGGCTTTAAGCGATGGCTTTGATGCTTGGTTCAGCCATCGGCAGGTGGGGGCGCATACAGGGGATGCCAGCAAGTTTACGTGGGAAGAATTGTTGAAAGCAGTGGAAACCCAGGTCAAACATAATTCCCATCTGATGTTTATGAATAAGGAAATAACCAGCTACGCAGAAGGCAAGAGATTGGAAAGCCCGTTCCTGGCCATGATGGATGACTGGAATGTTGAAGAGGGAGTGGGAGCTTTTGCCCGGCACAAGCCCTACTCGAACACTTGGGCTGATTATTATCCCGGACCGTTGGGGATTGCTGATGACCTAGCGGCTATTAAGTACTGGGTTTTTGACCAAAAGAAATACACGATGGCCCAGTTGCTTGAGGCGCTTAAGGCTAACTGGCAGGGATATGAGGACATGAGGCTGGAATTTTTATCTGCCCCAAAATATGGCAATGATGATGATTATGTCGATGAAATTGCCACTTGGTTTATGAATATGTCCTGTGATGTTTTTCAGGACGCTAAAATGGTTGGGGGGGAAAAAGGAGCCCAACTGGTGCCGCAATCTGTGTCCGCGTTTGTTACCTTAGGTTCCTTGATTGGGGCAGAGCCGTTTGGCCGCCGACATGGAGAACCGACGCATGATGGCGGATGCTCCCCCTATATGGGCCTTGATAAAAAAGGTCCAACCGCAGTCTTGAAAAGTGTCAGCAAACTTCCCAACACTAGGTTAAAAGGCATTCAGCTCAATCAACGTTTACCGGTGGAGCTGATGAGGGAGTCCGAAAAGGGCTTTGATGTCTGGAGTGCCTACATGAAGACTTGGCATGATTTGGGTATTGACCATGTGCAATTCAATGTCGTACGAACTGAGGATATGCGTGCCGCTCAGAAGGAACCGGAAAAATGGGAACATTTGATCGTCAGAATTGCTGGCTACAGTGCTCGGTTTATCTCTTTGTCCCAGATGGGTCAAGATGCGATTATCGGTCGTAACGCGCAGGAATTGGGATAAGCCTGGCAGAAGAAAAAGATGGGATGGGGAATTGATTCTTCATCCCATCTATCAAATAATTCTTAATGAAACGGAGTGATGAAAATGGCAAAGTGTAAAGAGTGCCGCTATGGGCGGATGGGTCTTACCCAACCGATGGAAGGGTATTGTATTTATGGGAGCAGGGTGGCCGATGAAAAGGAGTCAACAACTGGTTCGGCCGCGATGATGGTACAGGGCAGGATGATCAACCTGCGTGATGAGGCCTGCGAGTATTACGAGAAAAAACCATCCCATAAGGATTTCATAAAGGAAAGCAACTAAAAAGGGTGGTAGGGATGAATGAATGAAAATTTGCTGATCACCAATGTGCAGAGATTTTCCACTAATGATGGTCCGGGGATCAGAACTACCGTCTTCATGAAAGGTTGTCCCTTACACTGTACTTGGTGTCATAATCCTGAATGTATTAATCCGTATCAGGAATTTTATCATATGGAAATAAAATGTTTGAAATGTGGGCATTGTGCGGGCGTCTGTCCTGAAGGTGCAGTTTATTATCAGGAGGGGGAGTTTCCCAAACGAGATCGAGAAAAATGTACTCGGTGTATGATCTGTGTGCATGAATGTCCCTATGCTGCCTTGGAGGTAATTGGCAAAGCTTGGAGTTTTGAGGACTTAATGAAGGAAATCGAATCTGACCGAGCTTTCTATGATAATTCCGGGGGAGGGTTAACTGTATCGGGCGGGGAGTGTCTTTATCATCCGGAATTCACTGCCGGACTCTTAAAACGGGCGCAAGACGCTGGAATTCATACTTGTTTGGACACCAGCGGCTTTGCTCCTTGGGAGGGTGTGGAGCAGGCACTCCGCTATACTGACTTGGTTCTGCTGGATATCAAGTGCTTGGATTCCCAGACACATCAGGAGGTAACCGGCGTGCCGAATGAACTCATTCTGCGTAATGCCCAAAAAATTGCCTCCATAAAAAAGAAGATGAGGGTGCGGCTGCCGATAATCCCCGGCGTCAATGATCAAATGAGTTTTATTGAAGAAGCAGCACGGTTTACTAAAGAATTGGGGTCTGCCGTGGAAGGGATTGACCTTATACCTTTCCACAGCTGGGCTGAAGGTAAATACAAACAGCTGGACAGAACTTATGTTTTTGCCGGAGTAGAAGCCCTGTTTCCTGAGGGTGTGGCGGAATTCGAGAAAATACTTAATAATTCAGGTTTTGAGGTTACCATTGGGGGGTAGATGGGAAAGATGAAATGCTCGCAATGTGGCTATGAAGGAAGGTTAGCCGAGTTTAAAATTGCTGGTCTAGACTATGCTGGCGGAGGAAGGTGTTGTGGTCCGGTTCTTTCCGTGCGGGAGTGCCAGGAGTGTGGTAAGAGACAGACTGTCGATGTCGACCGGGTGCTTTTTGAAGAATCAGCAAACCAAAAAACTGAAGTAAATTTTTCTGGCACTAGTCAGAGCCCCATGCCGCTGCGCGGTACCACTGATGAATGAAAATTGGTATTTTCAGGGCAGTAGGGATCGGTCAAAACCGTTCCGTTCATGTATTAGGATCGGTCTTGACCGTTCCGTTCAGTAGAAGGAGAAGGATATGATTACAGGAGTAGTTACGAATATCCAGTATTTTACGATGTTCGATGGACCAGGTGTAAGAACCACTGTTTTTCTCAAAGGTTGTCGGCTTAACTGTCGGTGGTGTCACAACCCGGAAGGGGTGAGACATTATCCGGAGGTTTTTCATTTGTGGTCTAAGTGCAATGACTGTGGTCAGTGCGATGACATCTGCCCTACCGGCGCCCTGCAAGTGGTGGAGTGCTTGGAGCAGGACGTGACAGGAGCTGCTCCAGGAAGCATATCGGTGAAGATCAGAGATAAAATGGTTAGGAAGATCAGGATAGATAAAGGACTTTGCCTTGGCTGCCGACAATGTGTTGAAGTATGTATTCAAGCTGCGTTCGTTATTTCCGGAGAAATAATGACCGTCGCTGAGGTGATTGAGAAAGTGGCGCAAGAGCGGCTTATGTATGAAAATTCTGATGGCGGTGGCCTAACCTTGTCAGGAGGGGAGCCAACGGCCCAGCCCGAGTTTTGCCTGGCACTGCTGAAGGCGGCCAAAGAAAAAGGGATTAACACCGCTTTAGACACGTGTGGCTATGTTAGGTGGGATATTTTGAATGAAATGTTGAATTACACCGACGTCGTGCTTTTTGATCTTAAAAATATGGACCATAAGGTCCACAAGGAGTTTACCGGAGTTTCAAACGATTTGATTCGGGAGAATGCCAGGCGGATAATTGCAAGGGGCGGAGTGGAAATGAGGGTGCGTGTTCCGGTAATTCCGGAAATCAATGATTCCGCTGAGAATATGCAAAAAACTGCTCAATTTATCAGCGCGCTGGGCTTAATAGAAGTTGACATTCTGCCATTTCATCCTTGGGCCGGACAGAGCTACAGATTGCTCGGTTTGGATTATCCTTTCACTGTCGGGGAGTGGTATCCTGTTGAGAAACAGGAGGCAATTGAAGAAATATTCAGAGCTAACGGTTTGAAACCGAATCGGCTGGGTGGATAAGCAGAGGGGGGAGGCCATATAGTGAGAAAAGAAGCCTTAATTGCCAAGATCATTGATCTTGAGTGGAACATGTTTCATATGTTGTCCAATATCGGTGGCAAAGCGTCCTGTCAGGAAGATCCGAAAACTTTTAAGATTATGAGATACAGCCAAGCTGTTAGTTGGGCAGAGGATGCTCTGGAAAGCTATCTGACTGACCTTTCTGAGGCCCAGAAAAATAATAGAAACCTGTTAATGGAAAAATATGCCCGTATGATGAAATCAACTTCTCCATGGGAGTATTATGATCGTCTTGAGAAGCGGCTCCCAGTTTTAGAACCTGAAACTCTGCAGGTGATTGAGAATATTGTTCAAATCGTTCTGGAATGGGAGGAGGAACTGTCAGTTGAGTATCCTAGTCTTGTGAAAAGGGGCAGACCCATTCATAGCACAGAAGACAGCCAGTTTATAACGTCTATCGAAACGTATTTACGGGGAGAACTTGCCACTTATTCGCTTACGACATTAGAAATGTACTACAAAAATATTTTATGGCAAAAGTCGGAAAATATAAATGGTTCAGAAATTACGCTTAACTCTATGGTGAAACAATATGGCTTTAATTCCTTGGCAGAGGCCAATAAAATAATTAAACAGAAATCATGATGGCCTAAGACTAGAAAGAACATTGATAATCTGCTATGACAATTTTCGCCTAGGAGCGTAAGTTGTGAGCATTAAAAAATATTGGCCCACGGAAAGTGTTTTATATTCGGACAGTTGTATAGAGGTGAGACAACGAAACACACAGCTTAGAGTCAAACGTTTTATATTAGGACAGTTACCCCTTTTGGTAACTGTCCTTGTTTAATACACTATCTAACAATCCTTACATACTGGGTTGGATGAGAATTTGGCATGTAACTTGCAATGATGTATGGAGTCAGTGCTGAATGGTGGGGGAAAACCATTAACCATGAAGGTGAGATGTTATAAACGATGGATTTTGCTTACTTAGTGACTGATGTCAGAGATGGGATAGGGATGGTCACGATCAACCGACCGGAAATTCTTAATGTTTTAAGTCCTGCGGTGTATCATGAGCTTACCTCGAGCTTGTTGGCCTTGACGGCGGATTCTACAGTTAAAGTTGTAATCATTACCGGCGCAGGGAATAAAGCTTTTGTGGCCGGAGCGGACATTACAGCCATGAGTTCCATGACTGCTGATCAGGCTCTGCAGTTCGCGACAATTGCTCAAGAAGCCCTTATGCTGATTGAGACGATGTCCAAACCGGTAATTGCCGCTGTCAATGGGATTGCTTTGGGTGGAGGGTTTGAATTGGCTCTAACCTGCGATTTCCGGGTGGCCGTGCGGAGTGCCAAGTTTGGCTTGCCGGAGACTAAGCTGGGAATAATTCCAGGCAGCGGAGGTACTCAGCGTCTAGCTGGACTGGTGGGAGTGAGTAAAGCCAAGGAGATGATTATGCTGGCAGAAATCCTTACGGCTGAGGAAGCCCTAGCCCTAGGGCTGCTCAATAAGGTTGTGGAACAAGAACAGTTAATGGGTGCGGCTATGGAACTGGCGCAAAGGCTTGCGCATCAGGCGCCAGTAGCTATAGCCATGGCGAAACGCTCAATTCGGCGGGCAGTGGGTCCGGACAGCAGCGGGGGATTGGAGTTTGAGGCTAATTGTTTTGCTCATTGCTTTTCTACCTTGGACCAAAAAGAAGGGATGCAAGCGTTTCTTGATAAGAGACCACCGCAATTTACCGGACGCTGAAAAGGAACGTCATTGCTTTGTCAGAGAAAAAGAGGGGTGAGGATAGTGAAGAAAAAAGATTTATTTAGACTTGAGGGCAAGACGGCAATCGTTACCGGAGGTTCTCAAGGATTGGGCAAACAAATGGCCTGTGCTTTGGCGGAATATGGAGCCAATCTGGTTATAGCGGCGCGCAAACTTGAACGGTGTGAAAAGGCAGCTGCAGAAATCAGCGAGATGTATGGTGTGAAAGTCGTTCCCTTAGCCTGCGACGTTTCACGGGAAGAAGATATTGTGGCCATGGTAAACCGGACTCGGGAGGTTTTCGGCCGCCTTGACATACTTGTGAATAATGCGGGAGTTACTTGGGGAGCGACCGCAGGAGAGTACCCCGCCGCTAAATGGCGGCAGGTGCTTGACGTCAACCTGACTGGAAGCTTTATAGCCGCCAGGGAAGCTTTTCAGGTGATGAAAGGCCAGGGTGCGGGGAAAATCATTAATCTTGCTTCCGTCATGGGCAAGGTGGGCGCTAAGGAAGAAGTCATGGATGCGGTAGCTTACAATGCCAGCAAAGGGGGAATTATCAATTTGACCAGAGATTTGGCGGTTAAGTGGGCTCCTTATGGCATCAATGTTAATGCTATCTCACCAGGTTGGTTTCCGACTCATATGGCGGAAAAAGTTATTGAGATGCGCCGTGATTTGTTTCTAAACATGATTCCTGCCGGACGTTTTGGTAACGAGGAGGATCTGAAAGGTGCCGTGGTCTATTTAGCGTCGGGCGCTTCCGATTACGTATACGGCCAGGTGCTGAGTGTCGACGGAGGATGGTGCATCCATTGACGAACAAGAAAGGTGAGGGATGATGAAAGAAATTGTGATTGTCAGTGCTGTCAGAACTCCTTTTGGTAAATATGGCGGTAGTTTAAAAGACTATAGCCCAGTTGATCTGGGAGCGATAGTCATGCGCGAAGTGATCGGCCGGGTGAACTATACCGGCCAGGTAGATGATGTTTTCTGGGGGGTTGGGGATACAGCGTCGTTCAAAGATGTTTACACCCCGGTGATTGCCCGGCAAACCCTCTTGAAGGCCGACTTGGCACCTGAAACGTCGTCCTTATCCCTGGATAAGGCTTGTGTTTCGGCGACAACGGCTATTCGTTTGGGTTTGCAGGCCATCTTGGCTGGTGAAGCCGAGGTGGTGATTGCCGGCGGGGTAACAATTTTTAGCCAGATGCCGCTTATTGTTCGAAACCTGAGATTTGCGGGTCATCGCATGGGGCCGGTTGTGATGGAAGACCCTCTTTTTGAGTTGGGGTATAAGGATTTTGCGCCTGTTGCCGTGGATGCCGGAAACGTGGCCTTATTACATGGGGTGAGTCGTCAGGAACAGGACGAATGGGCGGTGCGCAGTCATCTGCTGTACGGTCAAGCTTATAACGCCGGAAAGTTCCAAGCGGAAATGATTCCAGTCAGAGTGCCAAGTAAGCAGAAGGGGGCTGACGGTTTATTAGAGATCGATGAGCAATACAGACCGGATGTATCCTTGGAGAAGCTGGCCAAGCTCAGCACGATTTATGGCAGTCCCACTTGTACGGCGGGCAATGCACCCGGTCTCAACGATGGCGCGACAGCGGTGCTCCTGATGAGTAAGAGTAAAGCTCAGAGCTTGGGTTTGCCAGTTTTAGCCACGGTGGTGACTGGTGTAAGCATAGCCTTAGAACCTCACCTGCTGGCAGAGGCCCCCGCTGCAGCAATCAGGGCCGCTTTAACTAAGTCGGGGCTTAAACTGTACGATATGAAGTTGCTGGAAATCAACGAGGCTTTTGCTGCCGTGACTCTCGTCAGCAGCAAGATTTTGGCTGACGGTGACCGGGGAAAACTCCGGGAGCTTCGGGATAGGTTGAATGTCAATGGCGGGGCGATTGCCATTGGGCACGCCAATACAGCCAGCGGTGCCCGGTTGGTCATGACTATGGTTCACGAACTCAGACGAAGGGGAGGTGGATATGGCGCGCTAGCCATTTGTGGAGGGTTGGCTCAAGGAGATGCAATTATTGTGCGTGTTGATTAGGGGGGGAAGAGTTGTTTGAACTTAGTGACGAACAAAAAGAAATTCAAAAGCTGGCCCGGGATTTTGCTAAGAACGAGATTATTCCTGTTGCTGCGGAATATGACGAGAAGGCCGAGTTTCCGTGGCCTGTGGTGAAAAAGGCTATGGAAATTGGTTTATGGAACTTGAATATACCGGAAAAGTATGGTGGTCAGGAACTGGATCATTTCACTGAGAACTTAGTGTATGAGGAGTTGGCCTACGGCTGTTTAGGAGTTTTTGGAGCTTTTGGCGGAACTAGTCTGGCGCTTACGCCTATCCTGCTAAGCGGCAGCGAAGAACAGAAGCAAAGGCTGCTCCCTCCTTTTGCACAAACAGCTCATTTAGCGGCTTTCGCTTTAACAGAGCCTAACGCAGGCTCAGACGCGAGTGCGATTGCGACCCGGGCTAAAAAAGTAGGGGATGACTACGTCATAGATGGGACTAAGTGTTTTATCACGCACGGCGGGATAGCAGATCTTTATACAGTGTTTGCCAGCACGGACAGAACCCAGGGCATTAAAGGACTGACTGCTTTTATGGTGCCGGGGGATACTCCAGGGCTGTCTATGGGGAAAAAGGAAAATAAGATGGGTGACCGGGCTTCCCACATTGGTGAAGTTTTATTTGAAGAAGTACGGGTTCCCAGCGAAAATCGTTTGGGTAATGAAGGAGACGGTTTCAAAATTGCTATGCACACTCTGGACATCACCCGGCCGACAATTGCTGCCGGTGCTGTCGGGGTTGCCCAACGAGCGTTGGATGAGGCCGTAAAATATGCTAAGCAGCGGATCCAGTTCGGCAAACCGATTGCTGAGCACCAGGCTATCCAATTCATGCTGGTCGACATGGTTATGGCCATCATGGCTTCCAGGTTGCTTGTCTGGCAGGCGGCGGTAAAAATTGATGAGGGTAATGTTGACAGTCTTTTGAGCGCCACTTGTAAATGTATGGCCAGTGATACGGCTATGAAGGTGACGGTAGATGCACTTCAGATTTTCGGCGGCTATGGTTATATGAAAGATTACCCGATGGAAAAGTTAATGCGAGATGCCAAAATTACTCAGATTTACGAGGGTACGAACCAGATTCAGAGGCAAATCATAGCTAGTGCTTTGTTAAAACAATATTAGGCACCAAGAATTCTGAATTTTGCGATTAGGTGAAAGTTCATTATTGAAAGAAAATAAGCCAACAGAACATTGAAAAAGGGGGACATTTTATGACAATAACAAGGGTTGCCGTGGTGGGTGCCGGTACAATGGGTGCCGGAATTGCGCAGGTTGCGGCGCAGACCGGGCATAGTGTGAACCTGCTGGACGTCAACGAGTCGGTGCTTGCTCGTGCCCGTCAAGTTATAGAGCAAAGCTTGCTCAGATTGGAGAAGAAAGGAAGCATTAGTGCCGGCGAGGGGAAAAATGTTCTCGCCCGTATTACCCTTGGCAGTTCTCTGGAAGTTGTTTCTGATTCGGACTTGGTTATTGAGGCTGTTCCGGAACAGCTTGATCTGAAAGCGAAAATCTTCCGGGATTTAGATCGGCTGGCTCCTGAACAAGCCATTTTGGCAAGCAACACCTCTTCACTGCCTATTACCGCTATTGCCGCGGTCACTAAGCGTCCCCGTAATGTGATAGGGATGCATTTCATGAATCCTGTTCCGGTTATGAAAGGGGTCGAACTGATCAAGGGTAGGCTTACCTCGGAAGAAACGATTAGTGCGTCTATAGAGTTTATCAAGATCCTGGGGAAGGTTCCGTTTGTGGCCTTGGATTATGCCGGATTTATTAGCAGTAGGATTCTCAATGCTTATCTCAATGAAGCTGCCTACACTGTTCAGGACGGTAATAACTGCAAAGACGTGGACGATGGCATGGTCTACAGCACCAATGTACCCTTGGGCCCCTGTGCCCTGATGGATTTGGTGGGTATTGATGTTGTTGTCTTTGTTTTAGGGATTCTGGAAGAGGAATTCGGGCCTAAGTTTAAGGCTGCCCCTCTGCTTAAGCAAATGGTTAACGCTGGTCAGCTGGGGCGCAAGACCGGGCAGGGCTTTTATAAGTATTAGGGATCAGCCGTTGAAAGGGGAGAAAGAGTATGAACTATGAAACTTTGCTTACCTCGTTGGACGGGGGAGTCTTGGAAATCACTCTGAACAGGACCGCCCAAATGAATGCTATTAACCAGCAGATGTTGGACGATCTGGATCTGGTTATCGCTGAGTCGGAAAAATCTGAGTCGGTTAAATGCTTGATCATTTGCGGAGGGGAAAAGTATTTCTGCACAGGAGCGGATATTACCGAGGTTAACAAGGTTAATTCGACATTCGATGGGTATAATTTTAGCCGAAAATATCAAAAATGCTTTGAAAAATTAGAAGATTTAAGCAAACCGGTAATTGCGGCTGTACGCGGCTATGCCTTGGGTGGAGGATGTGAGCTGATGTTGGCTTGTGATTTCCGTATTGTTGCTGAAAATGCTCTCATCGGCCTGCCCGAGGTTAAGATCGGGGCTATTCCGGCCGGAGGCGGTACTGTTAAGTTGCCGCAAATGATTAATCCGCTTAAGGCTAAGGAGTTGTTGTGTTTTGGAGACCCTGTCAATGGTCAGGAGGCACAGGTAATCGGTTTGGTTAATAAAGCCCTGCCTTTCGAGCAAGTTTTGACTGAAGCCCGTTCTTGGGCTGCTAAGTTGGTTCAAAGACCGCCTTTGGTGCTCAAAACAATTAAGGCTCTAACAGCTGGGACGAGTTGTGATGGAAAACTGATGTATCATCTTGAGGCACAAGGGCTGGGAATGCTAGCCGGCAGCGCCGATTTTAAAGAAGGAACTGCAGCTTTTTTAGAAAAACGCAAGCCAACCTTTAAAGGAATTTAGAACGTAGGGTTGTTGTGAATATTTTGATCGAAAAGTTTAAGTAAGGATTAAATATAAGATATGTGGGAGGTATTCTGATGATTAAAAGTGTTTATGGTTTGAATATTGCTGTCAAAGATCTTGATGCCGCTGTTAAAAAATACGAAGGTATGCTTGGCGCTAAACCGGTTAAAGTTTTAGGCGAGGAAGATTTTGCCTTTCCTGGGTTAAAAGGAGTGGTCTTTGATGTTGGCGGCGTCTTGATCCATTTAATTGCTTCGCTGACGGATAGTACTGCAATCGCCAAATTTCTAAACTCCAAAGGAGAAGGGGTATTCTTGGTTTCTTTGAAGTCGGATAATGTTCAGGAAGATATGGGACGCATGACTGAGGCTGGGGCAATCTTTGTGTTGGACAAACCGGCTGCTGGAAATTTTGGTACGGCGAATTTTATTCATCCTAAGTCTGCGCATGGTGTGCAAATTGAGGTTTACGATCCAGAGAAACGGTAAATTTCACTCACTTTAAGGCTCCGGTGTTTTAGGGGAGAATGTTGTGGCTGAGGTTGTGGAAAAAATGTCAGCTGCCAAGCGTCTGAGGCTTAAGTCCGTTTGCGTTAACAAGGAGGCAGGGGTGTTTGGAAGGGGAAGCAGTGGTACAAATTGATTGGGAGCAGGCCTTAGACGATTGTGTGTGGGGCAGGAACTAATTTTATTATTCGAGGAGGAACGGACATGGATGATGTCGTGATTGTAGCTGCCGTGCGTACTCCGATCGGAAGTTTCGGAGGGGCTTTTAAGGAAATGAGGGCACCGTCTCTGACAGTGCCGGTTATGCAGGAATTAATTCGCCGGACAGGGATTGATCCCGGGATCATAGATGATGTGATCTGGGGCTGTTGTTATCAACGAACTAAAGATGAGACGAATTTGGCCAGGGTAGCAGCCCTCCAGGCAGGCATTCCGGTCGAGGTGCCGGCTGTAACAATCCACCGGACTTGTACTTCCGCTATGACCGGCTTGGCCTTTGGAGCACAGGCGATTAGGTGCGGCGATGCTGACGTTATATTGGTCGGGGGCACAGAAAGTATGAGCACTGTTCCTTTCACAGTTGATGAAGTGCGCTGGGGTGCCCAAATGAAACATATTGAAATGCGTGATGCTATGTGGGATGGGCTTACTCAACTGGGAACCGGGGCGGGAATGGGTATAACGGCCGAGAATGTTGCTCAGAGATACAACATAAGTCGGGAGGCGCAGGACGAATTGGCCCTGTTAAGCCAGAGACGTGCTGTTAGCGCTATCAAGGACGGTAGGTTCAAGGACGAAATAGTGGCTGTTACGGTACCAAAGCGCAAAAGTGCCGGGGTAGTTGTGGATACGGATGAACATCCGCGGGCAGACGTAACCTTGGAGAAATTGGCCAAAGCGTCGCCTGCTTTTCAAAAAGAAGGGACGGTAACCGCTGGAAATTCTTCCGGAATAAATGATGGTTCCGCTGGAGTGCTGATAATGTCAAGGAGCAAAGCGCAAAGCTTAGGAATCAAGCCCTTGGCTAAGCTGATTTCCTATGCGGTAGCCGGGGTTGATCCGGATTACATGGGGATCGGTCCCGTGCCGGCAACCCACAAGGCTTTGCAAAAAGCCGGTCTGAGTTTGAAAGATATCGATTTATGGGAAGTTAATGAAGCTTTTGCTGCCCAGTACTTGGCAGTGGAAAAGGAACTGGGGCTGGATCGCAACATCACCAATGTTAATGGGAGCGGAATTGCGCTGGGCCACCCAGTAGGAGCCAGTGGAATTAGAATTGTGGTGACTTTGCTCCATGAAATGGCCAAAAGAAAATTGCGAACAGGGTTGGCTACGCTTTGCTCCGGAGGGGGAATGGGTATGGCGGTCATTGTGGAAATAGATTTGGATTGATCAAATTTGGGAGAGCAATGGGATGCAGATCGATGACTATACAACTTAATAGAAAAATTATCATAAAGAAATATTGGGCGTGTTATGGGTGGAAAATTGGTTAAACACGCTAAACGTGAGAGCCAGCTACTCCGTGGAGTAGCTGGCTCTCACGTTTAGCAAAAACCATTGGGCGGGGACGAACGTGGCTCTTAGAAAGGAGTTGGTAGGGAATTCACTAGTCCGAGAAATGGGGAGTGGCTTCTTGACAAAAAGGTGGATAAAGTGCAGAATTATCTTATTATTCGGTGAATAAAATATCGTAAACATCTGTAACAGATTGAAATTCCCTTGCCCCCCAATCCATTGAAATCTTTCAATTCCTAATAAATCATGGGATTTATTCCCTGTAGGACAAAAGTTATTTACCTATGGTGAAGCTTTAGTCCACTTGGTCTATCGTGAAGCATTACTTGCGAATTTGGTATGCTAAGCATATGGCAGTAAATGTTTTAAAAACAGATATTTTTTGCTAAGGTCTTTATGACCGGGAAAACTTCGGTAGGAATTCTAGGGTTTGAGGGAGTGGTATGATGGATAAACAATGGCAGGAGTTGCGCCAACAATGGAAACAGGCTGTTACGACAGGTACACTGGCGAACGATCTGCCTCCCATAATTAAGGAATCGTGGCTTCGCTGTCGGGAGCAGAATGTAAATCCTTTTCTAAAGACTAATCCTTACTTGGCTTCGGCTAAGGAATTAAGGGAGCGAAGAGAGAAACAGGAAGAGTTGCTGGTAATTACCAACCAAGTTATGGAGAAGCTTGCCTATCTAGTGAAAGGGTCTGATTTTATGGCGGTTTTTGCCGACAAGGACGGTTACATTTTGGAAGCCCATGGGGATGCTTCTGCCTTTGAATTTGGCAAGCTTTCTAATTTTACGGTGGAAGCATGTTGGGCAGAAGAGTTGCTGGGAACAAATGGTGTGGGCACTCCATTGGCTACTGGTCAGCCAGTTCAGATTATAGGCCCGCAGCACTGGAGTTTGTCCGCTCATAATGCAACTTGTTCCGGAGCTCCTATTCGCGATTATCTTGGGCAGGTTATAGGTTGTTTAAATATGACCGGCGATTATCGGAAAGCTCATCCGCATACCTTGGGGATGGTGGTTGCGGCGGCCAATACGATTGAAAATCAGTTCCGTTTGCAGCAAGAAAGCAATTTCAAAGAAGCGATCATGGAGTCGTTATCAGAAGGTGTGATGGTTCTTAATGAGACTGAAAAGGTAACCCACATGAACCAGGTAGCCGTCAAGCTTTTGGGGTTGGATGGAGTCGAATGGAATTTAATTACTTTGGAAAAATTAAAAAAAATGATTCCTGGATTCGAGAGAATTATTACCTTAATCAAAAGATATCAACCTGTTAATGATGAATTGATCCAATTCAAGGTTAACCAAAATTGGGTTAAATGTACTTTAACGATCCGTACCTTACGGGTTTTAAAAAGCGGACAAAGAGGGAGCGTACTCGCTTTTTCGGAAACAGGACGGGTCAACAGGCTGGTTAAACAGATTGGCGGCGCTAAGGCGCAATTAACGTTTAAAGATATAGTAGGTTCTCATCCGAGTATAACTAAAGTGATTAACACAGCCAGAAAAGTTGCGCTTTCCGCCAGCCATATTTTATTAACAGGGGAGAGTGGTACTGGAAAAGAGGTGTTCGCCCAAGCAATTCATAACGAAAGTTACAGGGCGCGCTTTCCTTTTGTTGCGCTTAACTGCGCGGCCATTCCCCGCGAATTGATAGGCAGTGAATTGTTTGGCTATGTTGAAGGTGCCTTTACGGGTGCCCGCAGGGGCGGAAACCCAGGGAAATTTGAATTAGCTGACGGAGGTACTATTTTTCTTGATGAAATAGGCGATATGCCTTTAGAATTGCAGGCGCATTTACTGCGGGTGATCGAGGAAAAGAAGATTACCAGACTGGGTGGTCAAGATGTTATTCCTGTGGATGTGCGCATTATAACCGCGACCAATCGAAATTTACAGGGTGAAGTAGAGAAAGGGAATTTCCGGGTAGACTTATTCTATAGGTTAAATGTTATTAATTTAAGTTTGCCATCTCTGCGAGAACGGAAAAGCGATATTGCTATTTTAGCTTTATATTTTGCCGGGAGACTGGGAAAATTTCTGGGAAAAACCGAGGTTAGCATTGATCAGCCGGCTTTGGAAGCGTTGAAAAGCTATGCCTGGCCAGGGAATGTGCGCGAGCTGCAAAATACGATTGAACGCGCTTTAAATTTGCTGACGGGGACAATTATTAAACTGGAACACCTGCCGGCTGGTATGTATGGGACGGGTGGGAATGAACCGCCTGTTGCAGGGACATCCATTAAAGAGGCCGAAATAAATGCGATTATCCAGATAATGCAGAAGCACGGTGGCAACCGAAAGCGAGCTGCCTTGGAATTAGGAATTGCCCGAAGTACTCTCTATCGAAAGTTGGAGGAGTTCCGTTTGTTGTGAAGAACAGGGCCGGATGATTTTTCTGCCTACTGCATGATTTTTTTGGGATTTAAAGGAAAATTAAAGGTCTAATGTGCCAGTAAGGAATTCCCGGGGAGATGCGCATAGGTATTTTTAGGTACAGGGAGGCTTCTACAGTAAGCCGATTGACAAGGGTTCTTTGGGTACCTCTTCACTTTGGGGAGGTATCTCTTACTTTCGGATTGAACACAGTTTAGTTGAATTTTTTCTTCAGATATCCCAGGAAAAAATTCTGCCGCAGGCACAAGAATTGCATGATATTTAAGTATTGGAACTGGTTTAAGGGGTAGACGCAATATCCAGCGTCCGTACGGGATTAAACTAATATAAAAGTTAAAAGAATGGGGGATGGAAGGTGAAAAAATCCATGTAGATGAAATTATTCAAACAGTAGAGAAACTCTGCATCGAGGCTAACTATGACTTGGGTGAAGACATTATGGCCAGTTTTAAGAAGGCTCGCATTGAAGAAGCATTAACCGTGGCTCCAAAAGGTTTCGGAGGAACTACCACGGCTTTGGCGGTTAACCTTAAAGTCTACCCCACCCAGATTTCCAGCCTGCCCGTAGCTGTAAACATCAGCTGCCATGCAACCCGACATAAAGAAGCAAGATTTAGAAGGGAGAAATGAATGATGGCAGATGTTATTCGGATCGAAACTCCGCTGACCAAAGAAAAAATTATGCAACTTAAAGTGGGAGACAGTGTTCTCATCTGCGGTATTATTTATACCGGACAGGACGCCGCGCATAAAAAAATGGTGGAAGCTTTAGCCTCCGGAGAAGAACTTCCTTTCAATGTTAAAGACCAGATCATTTATTTTGTGGAGCCGACTCCCTCTAAACCCGGACAAGTTATCGGTTCTGCCGGACCAACGACCAGCGGCAGAATGGATGCGTATTCCCCTGCTTTATTTGCCATAGGCTTGACCGGAATGATCGGTAAAGGGCAGTGCTCGCCGGAAGCAATCGCAGCGATGAAAGAGTACGGAGCGGTCTACCTTGGAGCCGTTGGCGGCGCAGGAGCATTAATGTCCAAACACATTATTTCGTCCGAAGTTATCGCCTACCCTGAACTTGGGACAGAAGCAGTCTACCGCCTTAGAGTTAAGGATTTCCCGGCTATGATAATTATAGACAGCCAGGGGTACAATCTTTACGAAATGGGCAAGGCCCAATACCGCAGGGTATAGTGCTAAGAAATGTGTTCAGGCTGTGCAAGCAACATTATTATTAGTAATTGCTGGTATTGAGAAAAGTGACAATGCTCAGAGTATTTAATTTTGGATTTGTGCCCAGCAAGCATAAGGAGAGGTTTAGGTTTTGGTACTAGCGATACCGACTGCTACCGTTTTAATCAATCAAGATTGGTGTAAGAAGTGTGGAATATGTATAGTATTTTGTCCTAAAAAAGTGCTGGAAAGTGACGAAGTAGGGAGGGTTAAAGTTGCTAAGCCAGAACAGTGCATAGCCTGTAAGATTTGTGAACGGCTTTGCCCTGACTTTGCCATCAATATCGAGGTGACAAAGGATGAATAAAGCTAGATTAATGCAAGGTAATGAAGCGGTTGCTGAAGGGGCTTTAGCGGCCGGAGTCCTATTTTACGCAGGATACCCAATCACTCCCTCGACGGAAATCGCCGAAATAATGGCTGAGAGATTGCCCTTGGTCGGGGGTACCTTTATCCAGATGGAAGATGAGATAGCAAGTATGGCAGCGATCATCGGAGCCTCCTTGACAGGGCTTAAAAGCTTAACAGCCACCAGCGGGCCAGGCTTTTCCCTAAAACAGGAGAATTTGGGCTATGCCATTGCTACGGAAGTTCCCTGTGTTGTGGTCAACGTACAAAGAGGGGGACCCAGTACGGGACTACCAACAGCTCCTGCCCAAGCAGACGTTATGCAAGCCAGGTGGGGCACCCATGGCGACCATCCGATCATCGCCTTGACCCCCTCCTCAGTACAAGAATGTTATGAACTTGCAGTCATAGCCTTTAATATGGCTGA
>NZ_JUEE01000167.1:0-26120 GCF_000802135.1 Desulfosporosinus sp. BICA1-9 | reverse complement strand
ATAGCCTCTCGGAATTCAAGGGGTGGGAACGGCGGATATATGGAAAATGAGCTGGAAATTCGCGATAAACGAGGGTAATTCTTAAGACAGAAAAGGATTTTTAATAATGGGTATAGCAAACAAACGTCACAGTGCCCTTTTTAAAAACTAAAAAACGTTAAGCAGTCTGAGGAAAAATCCATGATTTAAGATCCTTGAAGCTCTCCTTCTGATGAGAAAACCAAGCATCCATGTGCTGACAGATCATAATGGCATAAACGCGAACGTACCACATTTTCGTGGAGCGATGTCGTCCAGATTCCAGCTTGTAGTCGATCTTCTCTCGTTTATTGGAGCGTTCAATGGATGTTCGGCGTTTGTAAATGACCTTCCACTTTTCCGAGTCGCGAGGAGTCTTGGTAAAAAGCCGTAAGTTATCCTTAGAGTGGGTGTGGTAGGTACGACCATACTTTGCTTTAGAACAAGGTGAAGTACAGGAATTCTTTGAACCGCAGGACAGTGCACATCGCCATTTATCTCGATTTTGTAGATTATCGTGGCCATTGGGTTTCATTTCAAGGCCAATGGGACAAATGGGAATACCGTTTGGTGAAATCTGAATATCTGAGCCAGTTTTTGTATTCTTTTTACTACGGCAGTTAAGATCAATATACGGCTCAACGTTCTGGTGCTCCATCAGGTGATAAATAGCCTCGGCATCATGAGCGGAATCCAACAGCATTTTTTCCACCGTGCCCAAGGTAAAACGTTGCTTAAATTCAACCGCACTGACGATCAGACTGACAGAGTCGTGTCTGGAAGCAGGCTGCAGTCTTGGATACAATGGCAAATCATTGTGAGAGTCTGAAGCAGAAATCATGTAGAGATGATAACCGTTGAAAAACTTCTCACGGGAGCTATCCCATCCCGAGTTGCAGTCGGGTTGAGAGTAGATACGGGGATGGTTGCATTTGGCAAGGCCTTGGGCACGACAATCACACGTTGATTTACTACGGGGATAAGCAGCCGTGACAACAGGAGTACCGTCACCAGCCACGCTCAAGGCGTCTATAGTACCAAGTAACCCAAGCTTGGCAGAAATAGCCAAGATTTGAGACTGAAAAAAGTGGAACAGGCGATCCATGGGCAAGTCCGATTTTTTAGTGGCATGACGTATTACCCACTCGACCAAGCGTTTGACCTTGCCGGGTGTGGTCGTTGGAGCCTTTTCACCTTTTTTCTTACCTTTCTTGGGTTTTTTACCCCTCGTCTGCTTCTTTGGTTTAAGATTGTTACCGCTGACAGACCAAAGGCGTTGGAAGAAGTCGTAGAAGGTACCGACACCGGGAATGTCTCCGGGTTCGAAACCGCTAAGGATGGCATAGTAGGGAATACGTTTCATTTCATTAATCCATTCTGTAACGCCAATTTCCGGCTTCGTCATGAGAAAGAGAAGATATGAACGGAGCATAGAAGCCGGATCACGAGGCTGCGGACCTTTGAGATCATAGCCATCCTGAAGCAGAGTCGTGATGTAAGACAAATCAGTCATCCAGAGCTTCACGACCAAATGCCAGTCATCATTAACGATGACAAAGACCCCGCCGGAATAATGTTGGCGGAGACGAAGGAGAACGGAATCCTGATATGTTTTATGAGAAACAAGTATTGGCTTCAAACAGATCACCCCATATTTTGTAATCAAAGGGATAAAACCCCTCGTCACGCGATTATGGGGGCGTTTTGGGAAAGTCAAGTAATTCTGGCCGTTTTATGGCAGATTAAGAAAATTTTTATTACTAGTGAATTTCCAGTTCGACTGTATGAAAAAGCAAAATTCCTCCCACTAAAGTAGGAGGAATGCTATAAGGTTGGTTCAAGGAACCCCTTGGCCCAACCGCCTCGGCGAATGCCGAGAGTCTATTTAAGTATGAGGAGGGACGCATGAACCTTGTTTTTTGGCGCTACGTACTTATTTTAAGCTTGCTCTATATTTTTTGGGGCGAGTTTTTCGTTTCGGGTGGTATACTCAATCAATTGGGCATCAATTTTGCTCTTTTTTATCCACTGGGTTTTCTAGTAGGTTATTGCCGCCAATATGAAAATTGGCGTTCCGCATACCTTGCGGCTTTGATATTTAACCTATTATCTTATGTAATTGCTAGTTTGCTAGAAATTCCTATTGAAAGCTTAATCATGATTGTAATAGATTATGTCAGCCTCTTCGTTTTTCTTAAAGCTGGAAGGTATATAGGGCAACGTGCTCAATCTAAGGAGTGATAAGTAAGTATGCGAATTGTTATAGCCCCAGACTCTTTCAAGGGTTGTTTAAATGCCAATGACGTGGCGGCTGCAATGAGTAGGGGGGTCCAGCGAGTTTACCCAGAAAGTGTGATTGATATGATCCCTATGGCAGACGGTGGGGAAGGTACGGTCGAGGCGATCCTTAGCGCAGCGGATGGGGTCAAGGTCAAAGTCAAGGTGACAGATCCGCTGGGACGACCGATTGAAACGTCTTATGGTCTTATCGACTGTGGAGCGACAGCCATTATTGAAATGGCAGCAGCTTCAGGGCTTCCTCTTTTGCGCGATGATGAACGTAATCCTCTCGTGACCTCAACCTACGGAACCGGCCTACTGATACGGGACGCGTTGGAGCGTGGAGTCACTAAAATTCTTCTCGGTATCGGCGGAAGTGCTACGAACGATGGTGGTGCCGGGGTGGCAACCGCGTTGGGGGTTAAACTTTTGGATGCTCAAGGACAAGAGTTACCTCAAGGAGGGGCTGCCCTTGCCAAGCTTGTTAGCCTAGATATGTCTGGCATAAATCCCCGTCTATCTCAGGTAAAGATTGAGGTGGCCTGTGATGTTCAAAATCCGTTGTGTGGTCCAGAGGGCGCGAGTGCAGTTTATGGTCCGCAAAAGGGCGCTCAGCCTGAAGATGTAAAAGTTTTGGATGCTGCATTGCAAAACTTTGGGCAGCGCTTGAGCAAAGTGGTGGGGATGAACCTTCTGGAATTAGCCGGTGGGGGCGCAGCAGGAGGACTTGGTGCTGGGGTGGTTGGATTTCTGGGAGCGAAATTACGACCAGGGTCACAGATTGTCTTAGAGGTGGCCAAGGCAGATGAGAAAATTAGGCAAGCAGATTTAGTGCTCACGGGCGAGGGAAGGACAGACTTTCAGACGGCATATGGTAAGGTACCAGTCGGAGTTGCCGCCTTAGCGAAGAACTATAAGGTGCCAGTACTTGCAATCTCGGGATCGGTGGAGGGGCCTCCGGATTTTTTAGCAGAACTGGGGGTTACTTGTTGTTTCAGCGTTTCTGAAGGGATTACGACTTTAGAGGAAGCTTTCTTAAAAGCAGAAGAACAGTTGGAGAGGGCAGTATGGAGGATTCTTTTGGTATGGAAGCTCGGGTATGAGGTTGCCCAAAAGAACCAAAAAGCGTAAATATTTATTGTTAAGCCCCCTTTGTAGGCAGGAAAAATATGGTATACGGAGAATGACTGACATAGAAGTTCATTTGTCCGCTAACATGGATAAAGGGGGGGATTTATAGTGACGGAAATGTCTCGAAGAGAACGTAAGAAAAAAGAGACACGCGAAAAGATTTTCTCAAATGCTATGCAACTTTTCCGTTTGCAAGGATTTACAGCCACCTCAGTCGATCAAATTACTCAGCAAGCTGATGTGGGAAAGGGAACGTTCTATAATTATTTTTCAACAAAGGAAGCTGTAGTGCTGGAATTTTCACGTCGTTCTTGGCAAGATCTTGTCAATGAGGGGCGTCAACAGGTATGTATGGATACTCGCCAGCGGTTAGGAAACCTTCTGCAAGATTGGGCTGGGTTCATGATAAAAGATCGTGAAATTGCTTGGGTTACTGTGCGAAATCGCGATGGGGCAGATTATGATTTGAGTTTACATTATGCCCTGATGGCTATTATAACGGTAGGACAACAAAACGGCGAAATCAGTCGTGAGTTCGAACCCGCTTTTTTAGCTGAAAGTCTAGAAGGTATGATGGTTCAACATTTCATGCGCTGGTTTGTTTCAGGTTCAGGCAATTTACATGAAGAATTAAATCATGCGCTGATGGTCTTTTTAGACGGTCTTTCGGAAAAGAAGCAAGAGGCGTGACATTCATATCCCTCCATTGTTGCTCATAGAGTACAGTGGGGGGATTTTTTATGTCTGCACGCTACTCGCCGAGGAGTCTTGGGCTTTGGCTGGGAGAGATGCCGGTCGGACCTCACAATGATATTTCGGATGTGCCAGGCGTATTAGTAGGGAATGTGTCATTAATTCGAGGAGTGGGTCCGTTAGATCCCAATGGAAGCGGTCCTGTTAGGACGGGTGTGACTGCTATTCTACCTCGCCCTGACCTTTATCGACAGCCCTGCAAGGCAGCAATTGACATAATAAATGGGTATGGGAAATCGATAGGAGTTCCTTTTATTCAAGAAATGGGGATTCTTAATTCCCCCATTTTATTGACCAATACTCTAAGCGTTCATGACGTGGGTCATGGTGTTATCACCTACCTTTTAAAGAAGTACCCAGAGATTGGTAACGAAGCACGGACCCCTAATGTGGTTGTCATGGAATGTGACGATTCTTATCTGAATGATATTCGCGGCCGACATGTTAAGCCCTTGGATGCCATCCTTGCCCTTCAACGGGCTGCGAGAGGACCGATAGAGCAGGGGAATGTCGGGGCTGGGGTTGGGATGTCCTGTTTTCAACTAAAAGGGGGCATTGGAAGTTCTTCACGCCTTGTTCGACAAGGCGTGAAAAACTATGTTGTGGGTATGCTTGCACTGGCCAATTTTGGTATTTTAAACGATTTTATTTTATCCGGTGTTCCAGTAGGGAAATTCCTTGCTCTGCAAGCTAAGGGGTACAATCCTGGATCGTTAATCCTGATAGGGATCACAGATGCACCATTATCACGCTGGCAATTGCAATTACTTGCGCGTAGGGCTAGTTTAGGTATGGCTCGGACGGGGTCTATTTCTAGCACTGGAAGTGGTGATTTTTGCTTAATGGTTAGCACCCATTGTAGTGAGGGCAACAATGGCAGTTCTTTATCAGATTGGGCCTTGGATGAATTCTTCAGAGCTGTGGTGGAGTCCACTGCAGAAAGCATTTGGAATGCTCTCTTTTTGGCTCAGACTATGGAAGGACGAGATGGAAATATTCGTTACGCCCTGCCGATTAGAGAAACGTTACAAATAATTCGAAGTTGGCAGGGAGGATTTTCATAGAATTTGTCATGATTTTCGCACTTAACGCGTAAACATCCTTAGGGAGAAAAGCTAAGGGAGGTTCATTGTGAGTATAAGCTGGAATATGATCTGGGAAGCTCATCCAGATGCATTTATAGTAAAAGATTTAAAGGAGTATCCAGACGATAAAAAAAAGGCCAGTCGCCTCCCAGTCCAGTTTGCTTATTTTATGGGCGGCGAGACCACGTTAAGAGTTGGGATCATTGCGAGTTCTTCAGTTCCACGCGAAGATGAATTCCTACTTGCCGGGTTACTATGGGGAAATCGACTCAGTAATGGCGCAAAAACAGTAATTTATTACGTAGCCCCTAATTTTTCAACTTCTTTTTTAACTGGACTCACTAAAATTGGGGGTACAATTTTTGCAAGAGCGGTTTACTGGCGTGAAAAACTCTCGCCTAGTTTATACCCCATTCCAGAGAAGCAAACTAGCAACCAACCTCGCTACGTCCTAGGAGAGGAACGGCCAGATTGGAAACGCTGGGCAGAGGGCTTAAATCCTGTGGTAAGGCAACAATTGACGACTGTGAAGTCATTCTTTAGTGATTTGACAGCCCGTAGGGTTCGTATAGAAATTAAACCTCAGAGCATAAGTTTCCTCTGGGGTCACTTTGAAATTGCTGAAGTGCGGCGCAAAGGGAAAAAATTTGAACTATCCACCAAAGTGAAGTGGTTAAAGAAAGGGGAACAAATGGTCAAGTGGCAAAAACAAGGCTGGGTGGATGCTTCCGGTTCACTAAACCCGGAGTTTTGCGCCACAATTGTCAGCATTCTGGATTACTTAGAATCTCTTGAGCAAGAAGGTAAACTTCGCACTCAAGACCTTTTGGCTTTGTTGCTACATCAGGGAGACGGGGTGTTAAAGTCACTCTGGGGGAGTCCGTGGTCTTGGCCGTGGCTTCCTAAGGAGCGTGCAGAAAACACGGTGATGGAGTTAGAAGAATGGTATTTTTATCAGTGGAATGGGCAGTTAAGTGTTGTATGCCCAATCTTTGAAAAGCCACTTACCAAAGCTGCTCAGAGTGTTTTGTTAGCGAGTGTTTTGGAAAGAAGCATGCTATTAGTGTTTGCCAAGGATGACAAAGGTAATCCACTAGTTTGGGATGGCCGTGTTCATTGGCTGACGGCACTTGGCAAGGAAGAAGAACTTCGGCGGTGGTACTGTTGGTTAACGGATGTGGATAAGTTTCCTATCTGGACGTTGCCAGAAAACTGGCAAGATAAGGGGATTTATGAACTAAATTGTCAGGGATCACTGTTAAATCATTCGCTTATGCAGAAAGGTTACTCGTAAACGTTGCTAAACTGGGAAAATCTATTAACACCTCGGTCCCACTTGATGCTGTAGATTCGGAAATGTGTAGCTTGCCATGATGGGCAAGTATAATTTGTTGTGCAATGGTTAACCCCAGTCCGGTACCTTCATTATGGGTGGAAAAGAAGGGATCAAGAACCCTTTTACGCAAATTTTCTGGAATACCTGGTCCATTATCGATAACCCTAATTCTTATATGAGATTCGTGTTCTGTGAGACGAATAATGACCTTCCCTCCTTGGGGTGAAGCTTCAATCGCATTATTGAGTATGGATAGAAGCGCTTGAAGAAGTTGTTCATGGTCCCCCATGATACAGACTGAATGGGATGAGAGTTCGAGCACAAGGGTTACACCTTTTCGATCTCTCAGGGGCTGAATTAATTGAGTTGTGGCATGAATAGTATCAGCTAAGCTAAGTGCTTTAATTTGTGGTGCTGAAGGACTCGTAATGAGGAGAAACTTGCCCAACACTTGTTCTAAGGTGTGAATTTCATCCAGAATAAGCTGTTGATACGGACGGTAGGACTCCGGCCATTGTTCGGGAGTAATCAGTTGCATAAACCCTTTGATGGTTGTCAAGGGGTTGCGAATTTCATGCGCCAAACCAGCAGAAACCTCATTAATAATGGCGAATTTTGCAACCTGTACATACGCTTCCGAGCGTTTTTTCTCTTCGCTGATATCGAAAAGCGTCAATAGTGTGCCCGAAGGAATGTCAAAGTTTAGTAAAGGGCGAGTTTGAAAACGCAGATGCATAATTTCTTTTTTCGAGTTCTTCCAGGTGAATTCGCCGACTTCCGGTAAACTAGTAGGTTGGAAATTATTCAAAATACCTAAGGCTTTAGAGATGGGTTGGCCAACTAATGAGGACTTAGATAAGCCTAATAAGTGAGTCGAACGAGGATTTGACTCGATAATCTCTCCTGTATTATCTATTAAAATGATGGCTTCATGACTATAGTCGACGGTTTTGACGATTGGAGGATTTTGCCACAGTAAGGCCCGCATAGTATTGATGTGATGTTGATGTCGTGCGCGTTCTCGAGTCTCCTTACGGTTGAAGAGAAATAACATGACGAAGAGAAAGAGAAGATGGACTATCAACATGGGGCTGGAATGAGAGGAGGGAGGATAAACTTGGCTGCAAAAGATAAGCAACAAAATGCTAAACATCCAAACTTTGCCCCAAGTACTGTACCAAAGTTCGAACCAAATAATAAGGGTGATGAAAGGTATGCAAATAAGTATCAAGTGAAGGAGGCCAGAAATAGGTAAAAAATCAACGCTAAAAATGAATATAATCATAATAGCGGTCAAGACAATAAAGATACTTTGTCTTAGTAGAGAACTCAACCGTAACTTTAGGGAAATCACAATTTTAATCTCCTTTCGGAAAACTATCAGAAACACACTATCATAGTTTATCATAAGTAGATGCAAAAAAATGTAAAAATAAGGAGATGTAATGTTTGGGGAAGTATATCTGATATAGGCTTAAACACTCAAATTCGTGACATTAGAATAAATATTCATACTCTAAAATCCGACAAACAAGGCAGAACTATGGTTATTAGTAGAAATGGCTCGGTATTTTTTAAATATTTAGATATTTCGTAATCAAAAAGAACGTTAAATTAACCCATTATGTAGTAAAGCATTAAAGTCTTCAGCAAACTTAAAGGATCAGTTCGTAAGAAAAATTATGCAACTATATAAGAAATATTGTATAATTATGCAAAAGACAAAAAGGAGCTATAATCAATGAAATTGCGTAAGGCACGAATAGCGGATGTAGAAGCGATGATGTTATTAATAAATAGCAACGCTGAACAAGGACTCATGCTGCCAAGATCAAGAAATATGCTTTATGAAAACATTCGCGAATTCTTGCTGGCTGAAGAGGATGACCAATTAGTGGGGGTTGCGTCCCTTCATATTCTTTGGAGTGACTTAGCAGAAATACGGGCGTTAGCGGTTGCCAGTGGCTACAAACGAAGAGGGATCGGAACCCAGATTGTCAGAGCACTTGAAGCAGAAGCGAAAGAACTGGGCTGTACGAAACTTTTTGCCTTGACTTATCAGCCTCAGTTTTTTAAATACTGTGGGTATGAAGAAGTCAGCAAAGACCAAATGCCCCAAAAAGTATGGACAGAGTGCATTAATTGTATAAAATTCCCCAATTGCGATGAGATAGCAGTGGGGCGCACTCTATAAATGGCTGTGTAGAAGCTGAATTGTCAATTGCTGTAGTGAAAAAAGATTTAATAATATAAGATCAACAAACATTATACCGAACCTTATGGTTCGGTATTTAATTTGTTGAACAATTTTTTGCTTTATTACATAAACCGTACTATGGCCTGCAAATAATGAAGACGGAGAGAGTTCAATGGAATTAGATTGGGAAGTTGAAAAGGGTCTCGACCAAGCACGGAATTTTGTCTCAGAGGGAGTAGAACAGATCTTATCAGAAAGTATTGACGAAGCCCATGGCGTTTCCCCCAGTCTTGGGGCTACGGCACTTGCTGATCTTGCTCTGCTGGCAGTCGGGAGAGGGTACGAGCTCCCCCAGCAGAATGGGGCCCAATGGTTAAAGCAGCATCAACATCAAGGTGGCTGGGGAAAGTATCCAGGTGACAAGCCAGACGAAGAGATAACTCAGATTGTCGGTATGGTACTTCAGGGGAGTCAAGGCGGATGGAGGGCGAAATTTAGACTTTTAGCTAAAGCACGGCAATTTTCTCATGTGATTCTATCGTTAGGGCAAAGGGTGGTTCCTGGCCTCGAGGGACCTACCCCTGAGGAAATATTGCTGCCAACGATTCTCGAAGAGAGGATTTTAGCCAAGTTACCACTCTATGGTCGGCCAGTCGTTGTTGCGGCGTCGCTGCTTGACTCGAACACACAAGAGGGCATTCAACAAGGCCTTGAATATCTTCTCAAGACACAAATGTCGGATGGCTCTTGGGCAGAGGATATTATCGCCACAAGCATGGCTATGCTCGCGCTTGTGATCAAAGGCAGTCATGTAGAACAGTCTCAAAGGGCTGCACAGTGGCTGGTTCGAAAACAGTATCCAAGTGGTGGTTGGCCTGCATTTGATCAGCTCAAAATATGGGCTATTGGATGGGCCTTAAGCGTCTTTTCTGAGACAACTCAAAAGCCTTCAGATATCCTATGGTTAAAAAAAGCAATCGATTGGTTAAAAAGGGGTCAGAATGAGGATGGGAGCTATGGCAGTACTCCCCCATTTACCCATCCAGACTTGGATGATACCTCGGTTGCTTTGATTGGTTTGCATCAGGCGTTAGGAGAACAAAATCAGTTGGGAGTTCTTCTGTTGAACTGTTTACAAAATAATGACGGAAGTTGGGGAACATTTCCCAGCTTTCAAGGAATACCTCCTCGGATTTCTTCGGAATTTCCAGTCTATATTCCTAGTGTCGACGTGAGTATTCATGTTCTCGAGGCATTAGGGCCTAGTCCGCGATCCCAAGATGAAATAATCTGGCGCGGATTAAATTGGATTTTAACTCAACAAGAGGACCAGGGTGCATTTCCAGCCACTTGGTATGAGGGGGCTGTTTATAGCACAGCTCAAGCTTTAGAATTATTCAGTAAGTTAAGCTTTCGTTGGAAACGCTGGAGTACTGCACGCAATATCTTGGGAGCAGGGAACAAAGGACAACTATTTCTTTTGAATGCTCAGGTTAATAATGGAGGTTGGGGTTCTGTAGTCGAAACAAGTTTGGCCATTTCAGGGTTATTGCGGTATTCGAACGTTGTTTCATGGGAAGTCTTTGAAAAAGGAATAGTAAACCTTCTCGCAGCCCAGAACAGTAACGGTTCTTTTAAACCATCTTACCAAGGGGTCTACGCAAAGGGCTGGAATTATGAAGAACCTTTATCCACGGTACTCACGGCCATTCGAGCTTTACAGAGGTTTCAACGCGTGCAACACATTAATAAGAGGGGGGGTATAAAGTTTTTTAGGTGACTTAATGCTATTAAAAACCCCTTAATCACCTACATAAGCGTTAGGTGGTTAAGGGGTAATTGATGTGCGTTTAATTTTTTGAATACTTAGAGAGGTCATATTAGAGATTATGAAGTATTATGTAATCTACTGACGTTGTTTAAGAATTGTATGGAGGAAATTCCATTGTAAGTCGAGATAGGCATTGGTCATCTCGTATTCACTGAAGCCTTTGGATATGAGATAGTCACGAGAGGACGCTTCAAAATCACGGATAAACCCTAGAATCTCTTCAGCATGAGTTGACAACATTTTTCACCCTCCATTTCAAAACGTAGATGAGTTTTATTCGATTTTACAAGAATATATGTCTATTCATTATTATATTAGTGACCTTTATCATTATTATAATGAATAGACTCTAAAAAAGGTGTTGGAATAGGGAATAAGCGTTGGGATTAAAAGGGTAAATATTGATGAACTAATAAGAATCATTGTTGTTTTTTGCAGAATGTAATAAATCTGACGGGCAATGACGCCAAAGTGTACAATCAAGTAGAAGGCGGTTGCCAGCTCGATAATGTCGTTTTGCCTGGGGAAGATTATTTAGAATGACATAACAATCTGCAAGAGAATGGTGAATACTGGCTTTATAACTTATCGTAAGCATTTTTTGAGTTATCCAATGGGCACCACTCTGGGGAAATCCATTTTGTTTGGCAAGATTTAAGCTATGTTCGAACATTTTTGCCGCTTCATGGGTTTTGCCTATTTGTTTAAGAATACGTGCTTGTGTCGAAAGCAGGAGCGGGTCGACTAAGGCATAGGGGTTCTCTCGTAAAACATAAAGCGCGCGTTTAGTGTTTCCTTCTTTAAGAAGGATGTCTCCAAGTGTCGAGCAGAGCAAAGGTGCGTGGCTGGGAAGGAACTTTTCTAGAAGTGTTATTGCTTGAGTCGGTTCTTGAAAGTAGTAATATAATTGACATGCAAAACGAGCAATCGACAAGGGGCTGGAGTCTTGAGAAATGGCATGAGCCATGCGTTGTGCGGTTATTCTCTTATCTGGAGGGTTAAAGTCTTTCTTCTGAAGCATGGCTAGATAGGAAATGCATAACCCGCTGACCAGAACCCAAAGAGCATATCTTAGGCCGAAGCGCCAGACAGTAATAACACTTGCCAGCATTGTAATTGTTGCCAAGAACAAAAAAAAATATAATTTTTGCACATAAACAATTTCTGGATCGTATTGCACTTTGCCCATCCCATCCCTCCTATTTATAGTTACGACAGAGAGAAGGTAAATAGAACCGGGTTCAGATTAACATAGCGCATAGCGTAGAGTCGGGGTGAAATTCCCACTTGAAGTTGGGTGTTTCACAATTAGCAGAATTCATAGTACGAAGGGAATATAAAATGAGCACTCCTAACGGAATGCTCATTAATAATTAGATTTTATAGGTGGCCCTAACCAATGTATTATAATCAAATTATTATTAATTACAAGAAATATAGTTGATTACAACTAAAAATTAGAGATTAAGTAAATTATCAGATATAAAAATAGTGAGAGGATTTCCGCGTCCGGAAATCCTCTTTTGCGCAAGGTCTAGTAAATTTGCTACTAAACTTTACTTATTTAAACCTTAACGCATAATTTGTCGAAAATCAATGTGTAAATTATAGGAGATTACTGTTAACAATACTTTTCAAGCATTACTCATTCGATTGATTCTCCTCATATCACTAGGATAATGGTTGCGCATAATAAAATCATAGGTAATCAAAATATTAAAATTTTAATGCAAAAGATATTGTAATTCGCTCAGATTTAGATTAAAATTGAATTATTAATGGTATGATGGCCTGACCACTTAAACAGGATATTGTGATTTTAAGGCTAAGGAGTATGTGGGTTCAATTATAGACTAACTTAATAATCATAGGAGGAATAACAAGATGGAAATTGATTCAGTGACTGAATTATATGAACGGTTTAAAGTCAAATTAGAAGTGGTATCTGGAGAATGCTATCGTGTGAAGACTGCAAATGAGGCTGGAGAATTGGTTTGCAAAGTTATGCTAGAAAAAGGGATTAATACTGTCGCACTTTTAAATGCTTCTATTTTGGAAAAAGGAAATTTTGCACAACAGATTCGTAAAGCTGGCATTACGGTACATACTGATCATTTTCGTGAAGTCACCCCTAATGCACAGGCTGGTATTACGCAGGTGAACTACGCCATTGCAGAACTTGGTACACTAGTCCAAGCGGATGCTGATGCCAATGTTGATCAGCGCTTGTGCTCTACTCTTGTTCCCATTCACATTGCTCTAGTTTCGACGTCGGCGATCATACCAACCTTAAAAGAGACGATGGCAACACTTCATCAACTACCCCAAATACCAGGGTTTGTGGGGTTTATCACTGGCCCTAGTAGAACCTCCGATATTGAACGTGTTTTGACGATAGGGGTACATGGCCCGAAACAACTTGTAGTGGTCTTTGTCGATGAGCAAGTAGAGGAAGTGATTTAATTGGCAGATAAACAATTTAAGAAGAAGATTTCAGAGGCGCTAGGAAATGATGTTTTACGTGGGGCTTTAGGACGTTTTGGAGATGCATATACGATAGCTCGCGCCAAAGCGTATGAAGGTTATGATTTCCAATCGATTAGTGACAATATTGCGGAAGTTAAGTCGTATGCTGCTAGCCATTTAGAAGAGATGATTGATCAATTTGAACAATCTGCCACTGCCCGGGGAGCGAAGGTTTTCCGTGCGTCGACTGGTGAGGATGCTAAACAATATATTCTTGACTTAGCCAAAGGTCAAGACGTTAAGAAAATTGTAAAATCAAAATCAATGGTTTCGGAAGAAATTTTACTGAATAAAAGGTTGATGTCTGAAGGTATCGATGTACAGGAAACAGACTTGGGAGAGTGGATTGTTCAGCTGGCAGGTCAACATCCTTCCCATATGGTCTTACCAGCGATCCATATGACAAAAGAAGAGGTTGCTAATGTTTTTTCCGGCCACTTACACAAGTTGAACCAACCGGTTATTGCTGAACTTGTTAAAACCGCTCGAGAAGAACTGCGTAAATCCTTTCTTGAAGCCGATATGGGAATTTCCGGAGCAAATATGGCTATTGCTGAGACAGGGACATTGATCATGCTTACCAATGAAGGAAACGGCCGACTAACCTCCACCTTGCCCCCCATCCATGTTTATTTAGTCGGCATCGAGAAACTCGTGCCTAAATTTGAGGATGCCACACATATCCTGCAAGCACTTCCAAGGAGTGCGACTGGTCAGCAGATTACGAGCTATGTGAGTATGGTAACAGGCCCGACTCCTGCCTATTACCCGGATGGAACGGTTAAAGATAAAGAATTCCATATCATTCTGATGGACAATGGCCGCCGGAAGATGTATAACGATGAGAAGTTTAAAAAGACCTTCCAGTGCATTCGCTGTGCATCCTGTCTCAATGTATGCCCAGCCTTCCAACTGGTGGGTGGGCATGTTTATGGACATATTTATACCGGTGGAATCGGAACGATCTTAACCAATTTCCTGAATTCTGAAAAAGATGCCCAAAATCCCCAAAATCTTTGTCTCCAATGTGGTAAATGTTCGGAAGTCTGTCCTGGAAAATTAGATATACCACAAATGATATTGGAAATGAGAAATCGGATGGGTGAAAAAGAGGGACTGACCTTCACTCAAAAATTTGCCCTAGATGTAGTATCTAATCGCCGATTGTTCCATTCCCTGTTACGTATGGCATCCGTTGCCCAAAAGCCATTCACTAAAGGGCAACCTGTGATTCGTCATTTACCCATGTTTCTCTCGGGCCTTACCGAGAAGAAGAGTTTACCGGCCGTGGCCAAGGTCCCCTTCCGTGATGTCTTCAAAACGGTTAAGCAAGACGTGAAAAATCCGAAAGGAAAAATCGCTCTTTATGCTGGTTGTCTGATCGATTTTGTCTATCCGAAGATCGGAGAAGGAGTCATAGTTGCCCTGAATGAAAAAGGGTATGAAGTCGTCTTTCCTGAGGGACAATCCTGTTGCGGTGCACCGGCTACCTACATGGGTGACCGCAGTAATGCGCGTAAATGTGCGATTATGAATATCGAAGCATTAGAGGCAGAAAAGGTTGATTATGTGGTTTCTGCCTGCCCAACCTGTACCCATGCGCTGAAGGAGAGTTTCAAAGAGTTGCTTCATGATGATCCAGGGTTAGCAGCTCGTGCTGAAGAGCTAAGCCATAAAGCTTTGGACTTTTCTAAATTATTGTCTGATTTGGGTGGTTTAACTCCTGGGGGCGACGGAGTACCGCTAAAAGTGACCTATCATGATTCTTGCCACCTGAAACGCTCAATGGGAGTTTTTGCCGAACCTCGCAAAATACTGACCGATACTTCTGGAGTGCAACTGATTGAGATGAAGGAATCCGATCGCTGCTGTGGTTTCGCAGGGTCTTATTCGATAAAGTTTCCCGAGCTATCCGGCCCTATCTTAGAGCGTAAACTTAATAATATTGAAGAGACTGGTGCAGATGTGGTCGTGGTCGACTGTCCTGGATGTTTGATGCAAATCTCTGGGGGTTTAGATAAGCAAAATCCTGACATTAAGGTCATTCATACAGCGGAACTCCTCTTAGAGAAACGAAAAAAATTGCAAAAAAACACTAAGAAATAGTTGGTTCAACATTATTAGTGTAAAAAATGTATTTTTCTACCAAGGTATTTTGGTCTGCTACCTAGAATTAAAACTAGTGTGAGCAGACAGCCTTTTATCCAAATTGTATGGCAATGTGTTGCCACGAAAGCGAGCGAAATCGCGTTGAAGGAGAAAGGTTGTTTACCAAGAGAGGAGAAAGAGGTTAGCCATTTTCTACCAATAACGTTATTTTTCATTTAGTGGACTTAAAAAGAGCGATTCAGAAGATTGATGGATGATGAAGAGGTAAGAATGAATTATCGCTACGTGACTTCTTAAGAGTCTAAATGGAACGTTTTTATGGTTTGATGGGGACCTGTTTCCAAAACCTCACAGAGAACATTGCCCTCCTTATGAGTCTGCAGCACAATAAGGAGGGCAATCTCAGGGATTGCACCTCTGGAAAACAGAGTGGGCCGTTGCGAGAGCTGAGAGCTATTTGAGATCCCCAGGGGAGATGGAAATCCCTTGGGGATTATTTTCTCTGGGGCAGATTAAATGCATGATGCCTATCTGATGTAGGTATTGTGGATTAAGTTCCTAAAGATGGGAATATTATTGAGTTGAACGTAAGCTTCTCAGAACTGGAAGGAATTCAGAAGAAAAGAGAGAATAGTATAGGGGAAGTAGGAAACAATAGATAGCTCGTTGGGTTTGAGATCTCAATAGGAGGACATGAACGTGATCCAAGCCATTCTTTTTGACTTAGAGAAAACGTTGACAAATGTAGATTATGCCAAGTTCATGCAAAATTTCCTTGGTATTTTAGCGCCAAGATTTGCGCATCTTCTTTCGCCGGATAAGTTTTCCAAACAATTATTGAAATCGATAGAAGTCACTCAAAAGGAACCTAAACCTGGGCAAACTAATATGCAGACTTTTTATGATGATTTTTGTAAAGTCACGGGTCAGTCAATTCTGACACTTAAACCATTATTTGATGAGTTTTATGCTTCGGATTTTCCTGCTTTGCGCTGTTTGGTTCAAGTTAACCCTCTTGGAGTTAAAGTAGTAGAGTACGCTATTCAGCAAGGCTTTTTAACTGGAGTTGTGTCGAATCCGATCATGCCTTTAACTGCCATGCAGGAACAGGCCCGCTGGGCGGGTCTCGTACCAGAACATTTTAAAATCATTGCAGCCATGGATAACTTACATTATTGTAAACCCCATATCGAGTTCTATCGAGAAATCGCCGAGAATCTTCGCGTTAAACCGGAAAGCTGCCTGCTGGTTAGCGAAAATCCTGAAGATTTAATCTGTCGAGAACTGGGAATGAAAGTCTTTTTTGTTGGTGCGTTAAGTTCTGAGGTTCAGTCGGATTATTTTGGACAACTTGACGATCTCCTCCGAAACATTAGTCTTGGGAGTTTGTAAAGGGTTAATCGGATCATCAGAGTAAGAAAGGAAGGAAGGATATGCGTGGTGAGTTTTTGCCAGTTCGCACAGTATAAAACGGGTGAAAGGCTAGACCAAGCGTTTCCATCTGTCCGTATGGCCCAATTATTCTATGAATTTCTTGGCCGCTATAAGGAGTGGAGACTCGCTAAACTTCAAGTGATGATTGGGACGGTTATTCTTTTCTTCTTAGGGTTAGTTGCTTTGCTTATTCCTTGGTTTTTGCCGAGAGTTGGAGTATTTGTGAGTTTAGTGATGCTTATTCTTTTCTGTTTGGCAATACGATATTATCTGGAAGTAAACGAGCGAGCCAGTCATTTATACATTAATGTTCATATTTTGCATCATCATTTGAGCGGTAAGCTGGAGGTGGGGTTTTGTGATCATCACGAACCTTGCCATTGTGTAGAGAATTTCCGGGGCTTTGCATTGCAGCATTACAGGATTTCCTTTGACAATGGATTCTTAAGATAAATGGATATGCCAATTTCCACTTATAAATGTGGGAGTCTTAAATGGAGATACTAGAGCAGCGCTATGCTCTTAATAAGAACTTTTATGAAAGCAAATTGGCAAAAGTAATAAAAAAATGCTACAATAATTCAATACATACATTGAATCAATAATTAAATGGGAGGGTTTTTAATGAAAAAATATGTTTGTTCAGCATGTGGTTATATTTATGATCCTGAGGCCGGAGATCCTGATTCTGGAATTGCACCAGGCACAGCTTTTGAAGATATCCCAGAAGATTGGGTTTGTCCACTTTGTGGAGTAGGTAAAGATATGTTTGAAGTCTCAGAGTAAACTCGTTCTGCTAAAGCTGACATTGAGACTTCGGTGAGGGATTCTACTCCCACCGAAGCAGAATAGTTAGACACCCACTTCGAAAAGTGGGTGTCTAACTATTAATAAACCGTTATTAATCCCTTAATATAGACGGCTAACCCTACGATGACAGATTAAAGAGGCAGTACAAACTTCGTTGTACCGCCTCTTTTCGTCGCATTAGTCTTATAGTTCCATGATAGCCGCTTCATCTCGATCAAGTTTTTCCATGCATACTTTCAGGCGATTGCGTAGGGCAATATCGCTTACGGCCTCTCGCATTTGGCGCATCAGATCAATGGTGCGTCGGAAAACGCTGATAATATCTCCCTCGTCTAGGTTACATAACGCTTGAACTTCCACAAACGTACTGCCTTGGCTCCAAGCATAGGTAATTCCTGCGACTCTAGGGTCATATCTTACTGAGTCTTGGCCACAAACACTTTGAAGGTATTCTACGAAAACTTTGACAGGTTCAGAATCAAAAACTGTCGTCCGGTGAAACATATCGTTTTTTCTTGCTTCGAAGTCAATACTAGACAGCAAGGCGTTAAGTTGGTCGTCATCAAGTTGCGGGAAAACGTCTGAGTAAATTAATTCAGTTACCAGGAGTTCTTGGACATAAATTCGACTGGCACAAGTGCCACGGGCTAAAAGCTCATCTCCCCGCATATACCCTAGCTGGCGGAGATGATTTTTTTTGTATTCAAATTCCTGAAGAAAGGCATTTTCTTCAGGAAGAGCGTCTAAGGCCTTTTGAAGCTCTTGTTGTTGTTGTTTAATTGTAAGGAAAGATTTACTTTGACTATGGCAGTTTTCTTGCTTTTCTGTGGGGCAACTCTTAGGAGAAAGGGATAAAAGTTTTTCCCAAGTGCGAATCTTACGGGCCATTTCTCGTCCGTAAACACGAGACTGCTTGCGGGGGCCTAAAGCCTTGAACGTTTTCTTAAGTCTCTCTAATTCCTTCCGTTTAGGATGGTGTTTAAGCGGACACTGAAATGATCCAACCTCTTCGCAGAGATGTTGCGCTCCAGCGAGCTGTTGTTGGATTTGCGCTAACTGAGTGTGAAGGAAATCAGAACTCAGGCGATAGCTATAGGCTGCAAAACTTTTTTGAAAGTAGATTTCGATTTGAGCTTGGGTTAGGGTTGCCGTGAGATTGAGAACAGTATTATAGGTAAGTCTAAATTGACTGGTTAGCGGTTCAAGACGATTTAATTGAAATTTAGGGGGTGGACTTTTTTCCATATAGGCTAAATCGACTAGGGCAAAGGAGAAGCCTTTTTCATCAAGACCGCGTCGTCCCGCCCGACCGGACATTTGAAAAAATTCATGATTGGCAAGCGGTCGAAAGTTTCGTCCATCATATTTATTCAATGAATCGAAACAGACTGCCTTGACGGGATAATTTATGCCCACACTAAAGGTTTCTGTGCAGTAGAGTACTTTGATGAGGCGTTCTAAAAAGAGTTCTTCAACTATAACTTTTTGGGAGGGGAGTAAGCCAGCATGATGATAGGCGATTCCCTTTGAACACAAGCGCTTGAGTTGCCTTGTCGATGAGGACCAGTCTACTTCTGAACCGAAGCTTTGAAGAAATTTGTCTTCAACGGTTCGACGTTCGGTCGCTTTTAAGTAATTGCCGATGGTGGCTAATTCCATGGCTTTTAAGGCACATTGTTTGCGACTGAAAACAAAGAAGAGCGCTGGGAGATGTTCACGCTGGATTGTGCGAATGAGGTCTAAATGAGTCGTTGGGCCAAAGGGATTTTCATCATTGATTCGATCTTTGAGTTTCCGGCGATAGTAACGCCATAGCTGGTCATAATCCACAAGGCCGGTGTCCTTGGTGTAGTAATAATATTCTAGGGGGACCACCCGATTGTGTTCTTCGATCAAAGCTACATCTTCATGTCGAATGGACTCAATCCAATCTACTAAATGTTTGGCATTAGCAATGGTGGCACTCAAACCCAGAATCTTCATTTTAGGGGGTGCAAGAATAATAGACTCTTCCCAAACAGTGCCTCGTTCTTCATCATTTAACCAGTGAATTTCATCAAAGACTATATGAGAAACAAACTCTAGGGCAGGGTCTTCGGTAATGACTTGGTTGCGAAAGACCTCTGTTGTCATAATGAGCAACGGAGCAGTTGGATTAAGAACAACATCCCCAGTCATGATCCCTACTGCATCTTCGCCAAATTGTTTTTTGAAGTCTCTGAATTTCTGATTACTGAGAGCTTTAATGGGTGCCGTATAGATCACTCTTAAGTGTTCGTTCATGGACTTTTCTATTAGATAATCCGCCACTAGGGTTTTTCCTGTGCCGGTAGGTGCAGCAACAATGACGGATTTTCCGGCATCAATTGCATCGAGGGCCTCTTCTTGAAAAGGGTCTAGGGCAAAATCGTGATAGATGCGCTTAGACATAGTAGTCAGCTCGTTTCTGATGTCATTTTGCTAATTTTAACAAAGCAATCAATAATGGTCAAATTTAGCACCGTTATGGTCTGAATGGTCCCTTGAATCCATAGGATGAAACAAGAGACGAGGCTAGGGGGGATCAGATGTGTCTTCAATACGGTTAGAGATTGAGAAGGCCATGGGACTCAAGTTCCCGGAAAGACATGGAGAAGTGATTATACGGTTTGAGGAATCTGTAGAAATTCCCTCAGCGGCTGAAGCGCTGATGCGGGGATTATATCACGATCCTGATCGCGTGCGCCAAGGATTTAAGGTTTTGCATCAAGAGACGGGGTCAATCATTGATATTCTCATGCCACGACGCTCCCGGTTACGTGAATGGGCTGATGCTCTTCCGGATCGTCCTAAAGAAGCGGAATCCTTCTTAAAAGAAACGACTGAGCAACTTTTAATCAGAGAGCAACGCTTGGTTCAAGCCGAGCGAGAGTTAGTGGGTCAATTGCAGGAAAGCGGGTTGGATGACATCTATCCAATTCCTTTAGCGGCATTTGGAATTTGTACTTATCGAGATCCAGCAGTTAAGATCTTTCTCAAGCCTCTTGGCCGATTTTCAGAACTAATGCAAATTAATCCGGACACTTTGCGACAAGCCGTGCGCGTTCATTTCCTGTTCTTACTATTATTGATAGCCGGTGCGGATCTAGATGGGCAAGTATATGTAAGGGGTGGAGAAGAAAAAGATATATATTGGTTAACTAGTATTTACACGATTCGGTATTTAAGGAGCCAATCTGCAGAATTGATCCAAGGTTATCAAGAGTGGGTTAAAGCCTGGGGTGGTAAACTGCCAAACCAAAGTATGCTTAATGAACGAGAGTGTGAAAAAACTCGTGCTGCCATGGTTTTTTGGCGCCGACAGGCGAATATTAGCTGGGAAGAATGTTGGCGAATCATAAACCAACTTGAACAACAACCAAGCGGTAGCAATGCCCTGGTCTTTAATTAAGGCCAGTCTGCTAACTCGTGAGGTTTTATGATTTCTAATCGATTATCTACTAGTTTTAGAATTCCAGAGCGCTTCCAGCTGTTGATGGATCGGTTGACGCATTCACGAGAAGTCCCAATCATGTTAGCTAAATCTCGATGTGTGAGAGAAGCATCTATAAAAATAGGCTGGCCAGGATTGTTGGCTGGTTGTGCTAGGCGAAGGAAAAGGGCAGCTAGAATTCCGGCGGTTGAACGATTCGTCAAAATTCGGATGAATTCCTGGGCGAGTCTTAAGCGTCGGCTTAAGGTGCGAATGAGGGCTAGTGAAAGAGCAGGATTAGATTCCAGAATATGGGACATTACTTCGTTATGCAGGACTAATAAGGTGCTATCCTGCAGGACTTCAGCGGTTGCTGGGTAGGAACCGGCTTCGAGAAGCAAAACCTCGGCGAAACAATCATAGGGACCACACCAATCAAGAATCTGTTCTTCACCTTCAGGGGTTGATTTACTAAGTTTAACTTGCCCAGAAAGGACAAAATATACCGATGAACCAATCTCACCTTCTACAAATAATAGTTGCCCCCGACGATAACGGCGCTCGATTAAATGTGGGAGAAGGGGGGCTACATCACTGGGGCTTAAAGACGAAAACAGAGAAAAACGGAGAAGTTCTTCAGAGTTGAGCATAAAAGAAAGACCTCCTTTCTGAATTTAAGTTCTCAGTTAAATCTTTTTTTTGGATGATATAAACGTGCTATAATAAACTGATACAGAGGTCGATTCAAACAGTGAATAAAAAAGAGGAGACCTTTTGGCCTCCTCATTTTAACAAGCGGTCAGAAAAGACCATACAATAGAAAGGAGCGAGGAGGAAATGGTATGATCGACATTGAAGTGACCCCAGTCAGGATAGAACTGGTCATAGACTCTCCATTTAGGGTTATAACATTAGCTGTCGTAGCGGTATTAGCCGTGATCATCGTAATAAATGCTGTCTAAATTGTAGCGTAGGATAAGTTAGTCTAGTGGATGTGACGGAGTAGCATTGACTTGCTGCGCGGCACGGACCACTTCTGACATGATACGCGCTTGATCTGGAAGCGCCTGGGATTCCCATTGCGTCATAATCTCGCCTCGTGAAGAAACATAGTAGCGCGCTGGCAAACGATTCAAAGCATGGGCCATTATATCGGCCTGACAGCGTTCACAGGAGCATGAAAGTTGATTAATTCGAAGGTAGTCTTGTAGTGCTTGTTGGACCACTATTTCTGTGTGATTTTTAAGCTCATACATGGATGTGCTCATCTCCTTAGTAGCTATTGATAATTCAATGATAAGCGTTTATTGATTAAAGAACAAGTAGGGTTTTACGGATAGTTTGAGGACAGGCCCAATAACTGTCTCATATAGTTAAAAATGAAGGCTTGGATCACCAGATGTTGATGATACAGCCCTCTCTTCAATATCAGTTTTTTTCATATTATATATCCGATGCTTGCCACTTAACTTGACGTACAGCAATGAATCGAAGACAGGTGAGGACAAGCCTATCGTTTGAGTTTATTGGAGACCTCTTGCCAGAAACGGTTTGTCTCATAGCCAAGGCGCCAAATGGCTATCCCTCGCAAGCGGTAACTTTTGACAAACCCAAGGCGAACCTTGGCAGAAAGTTCATTTTCATGCCACACAGTATGCCTTGTTCGTCCTCGCCAATAAAAGAAGTAGGGCCCTACCGCTTGGTCAGACCAAAGAACTCGTGCGTTATTTTGGGCGACTAACTCGGGAATTTCACGCATTGGGACCATACACGTTGGTTCGTTGGACCAATCGTAGCCATAGACTGGAATTCCTAGTAATATCTTTTCATTGGGTATATAGTGGATGGCGTAGTCAAGTGCTTGGGTCATCCAAGGAAGACTTGCGATAGGACCAGGTGTACCGCACGAGTAGTGTTCGTCATAGGTCATTAGAGTAATTGAATCACATAAGCGCCCAATCCCAGCAAAGTCATAGCCAGGAGCCTCCGACTCCGAGCGTTTTGCAGGGATAGCAATCGATAAGAGTAAGCCGCGGTCATGTAAAGTGGTTTTTAGAGATTCAAGAAAGGTGAGGAAAGGAATACGGTATGGAGCTTCTACCCCTTCAAAATCCACATGTACTCCGGCTACATTTGGTGGTAGTAAATTAATCATATGACGTATACAATTTCTTTGAGAGGCAGTTGAAGATAAAACTGAACGCAAGGGAAGGGGATCAAAGATTTTGCCGTCAAAATTATGGAAGAGAATAAAGGGCGCAGTGCCTTGTTCTATAGCTTCTTGAAGCACTAGCTTATTAACCTGACCGATGAACTGACCATCTGGTTGAAGTTGATAGGCAAAGTCAGCGTAAACATCAATGTGGGGGCCCTGTTGTCTTAGCGTTTCAAGGGCGCGAAAATCACCTTCGTAGTCCTCGGAAGAATACCCGAGGATCCATAAGCGTTTGTTGATAAGACGTCGTGCAGTGGGTGTCCAATTAGAATTCAATACAGACCTCCTCCTCATGTCGCAAATACTCTTAGGATAAGATATGAGGAGAATACGAATTAATTTTCTTTTTTTTATGGTAAAATAAGTAAATAGGGGGAGCGGCAATGAATTGGGAATTTATCAAGGATTTACAAAGGATATACGATTTGTTGGATCATTTGGACGCAGCGACCATTGAGCGTGATTACCCTATCACTTGGGAAAAGGCTCATGCGACAAGCTGTGCTCAAATCGGTCGTATGTTGGCGGAAATGCGAAATGTAGACATAGAGCAAGCAGCTTTGGCTTGTGCTTTACATGACATCGGTCGCTGGGAGACTGGAAAACAGTTGGATCATGCCCCAAAAGGAGAGGATCCAATTCGCCGTTTCTTAGCCGAGGGGAAGTATTCGGATGAATCTAGAGAGCAGATTGTGCAAGCGGTCATCAATCATTCTAAAAAGGATCAGATCGGAACTTCGCTCGAGGAACTCGTCAAGGATGCCGATCTCTTAGATTGTCATTGGCATGGAGAACACATCCAAAAACCGTATCATATGGTGAGATTGAAGAAAGCATTAAACAACTTAGGAATTTCGTTGTTTGATGAAGGGTGAGCACCGTGAAAAAGGAAAAAGTACTTCTAATTGCAACGGGTGGTACTATTGCCATGCGTAAGAATAAGGCGGGAAAGGTGGTTCCTGCTGTTGGCGGTCTCGAGCTTGTGGAAAGCCTACCCGATCTTTCCCAAGAGGCTGATTGGGAAATTTGTGATTTTAGCAATGTTGCCAGTTGTAATATTCAACCCCTACACATGAGGTCTTTAGCACATAAGGTCGAACAGCATTTTTTTCTCGATCCTTCACTAAAAGGGATCATCATTACCCATGGGACAGATACACTTGAAGAAACAGCTTATTTCCTGGATGTTGCTATTAAAGACCCACGGCCTGTGATCTTTACCGCTTCGCAAAGGGACGCTTCAGAGAGTGATTCAGATGGTCCTCGTAATTTACATAATGCTATGCGTATCGCCCTAGATCCTCGAGCTCTGCAGCGTGGCATTGTAATTGCTCTGAATGAAGAAATACATGCTGCACGGGATGTGCGCAAACTTCACACAAGTCATGTGGATGCTTTTGATTCAGGAGATATTGGAGCGTTAGGCAGTATTGATACTGGACAGGTTATTTGGCATCGTAAACCGGAACCCTCACTTAAACTTGGAGTTCCGAAGAGTTTAGCCAATGTAGCAATTTGCAAAGCGTTTACGGGTATGTCACCGGAAATTTTGAAGATAGCCCAACAAAACACGGATGCCATGGTGATTGAAGCGTTCGGACGCGGAAACTTACCCCCTCAGTTAATCCCAGAGATAGCTAAACTTGTGACCAACGGCATCCCTGTCGTTATCACATCGCGTTGCTTATTTGGGCGTACAGCCCCGATCTATGGATATCCGGGTGGAGGCGCAGATTTAGAACGAGTAGGAGCTTGGTTTTCAGCAGATCTGTCGACTGAAAAGGTCCGCTTGTTTTTAAGTATTGCCTTAGGTCAGGGGATTGACAAAAAGGAACTAAGACAGATGCTAGCTAATGGGGCTGTCGATATTTCTTGATCAGATAAAATTGATCCACCCAACTAATAATGCTTTATCGACCACACATGAGGGTTTTTTTCTGATAGCGGGTTTCAAGATTCTTCCTGATTCGCTTATATACTTAAAATTTCATAAAAAAATTAGATTGCTTCTAAGCATTTGCTCTGCTATACTGACCCTGTGCTTGTTAAGACTTGGGCCTATCAAAATTGGAATCCATACTTTGACCTTATTTGGTGCAACGGATGATAATTTGTTGAAGGATCCAATCCGTACAAGGAACACCTAATAAGGAGGAGTTAGAATGGCTCAGGACAGAACTCTAACATGTCGCGATTGCAGTCAAGAATTTATTTTCACGGCGGGAGAACAAGATTTCTACATTGAAAAAGGATTCGAAAACGATCCAACTCGGTGCCCAGCGTGTCGTCATGCCCGCAAACAACAATCAGGTGGTGGCCGTAGCGGCGGATTCGGAAGTAATGGTAGTCGACCGCAACGACAAATGTTCCCTGCAGTTTGCGCAAGCTGTGGAGTAGAGACGGAAGTTCCGTTTCAACCTTCAGGTGAAAAACCTGTGTATTGCCGCGATTGCTTCCAATCAATGCGTCGGTACTAAACGATAGTATAAATAGTACAAAAGGTTAGGGATTATCCCTAGCCTTTTTTGTACTTTTCAGAAAGTATAACGTTCTGTTTTCTTTTAAGATGTGCCTAGTTTCGATTGATCCATGGATGGCCTTAGCCGATCCTTGGCACAAGCCTAGTTATTAATACTATGTAGAGAGTATTAATTTCGAGTTGCGAACATAATATTTAACAATTTTCTAGGTTAACAACATTTTTTTGGTGATCCCTCTAGGACCTGGAAAACCCTTAAGTGAAAGGAGGAGAGACTACCGTGAAACGGAATTCTGTGATGGCAGGGTATTATATTTTCTATTTTGCAGCTGTGGGAATTTATATTCCCTTTTTGCCATTATTTTTAAGTCATTCGAACTTAAACAGTCTTGAAATTGGTGTCCTAATGTCAGTAGGGCCCTTCGCCGGTATTTTTGCTCAAGCTGTCTGGGGAACACAGGCAGA
>NZ_JUEE01000166.1:0-7699 GCF_000802135.1 Desulfosporosinus sp. BICA1-9 | reverse complement strand
TCACGAGATTTTCCGCGATTTTCACCAAAGATACCCCAGCTAACTGTTGACGGATCACTTCTTCTTTAACTTCCCACGCCACCTGATGGTGTTCCTTCATAAAGTTAGGAAGAAATGAGGTAGCTTTTCCACACTCGCAACATTTAAATCGATAGATTGATAGGACGTACGCCTTTAACAAGGTATACACGATTCGTTTAAAACTTCCATGTTTATGCAACATCGCCCTTGCCAAGCAATGAGGACACACCTTAGGACGCAAGTGATTAGGACAACCATGGACAAACTTTTCAATATATAACTGGACAGTCCATATTTCTTCATGTAAACTCAAATTGGTAGTAACCAATGGGAAAGAGGAAACTAGGCTGGCCGGCCAATGATGTTTCCTCTTTCTTTTATCCTTCTTTTCAGATTGTCATGCGATCTACTTTGACACATGACAACCATTATCCAACGGCAACGCCAAACAAGTCAAGAAAAAGACGCTCCTTTAACGTCAGTTAAAGTGAGCGCCCACACCATTGGCATCAGTAACCGTTGTCCGCTTATTGGCCGGATCGTAGGCTATCACTGAGACAGCTGTGGTTGGTGTACCGTTAACGGTAATTGTCCTGGTTACCGCAGTTACTCTGTCCTGGTCGTCATAACCGTAGCTAATGTAATTGCCCCTGGGATAAGTAATCCTGGTTAAATTATCATCAGTATTATATTGATAGACAAGAGTCTTGTTCTCCTGATCAAGACACGAGACTAAACGGTTATTCCCGTCATAAGTGTAGTGCACAGTCTTACCGGCAGGATCAGTTGCCTGTTCTATGTTTCCGTTGGCATTATAGGAAAAGCTAATAGCCCGCCCGGATGGATCCGTAATACTTTCCAGTTTTCCTGTACCGGTGTTGTAGTTATAGGTTGTAATATTATTGTTTTTATCTGTAATGCTGATTATTTTCCCTGAAGAATTAAAAGTGATTTTCGTACCGTCAATTTGAGTGATCGTGGTAAGATTAACTAAATAGAGCAGGGGCTGCACAGAAACTAAAGTCTCAGGACAGCCCCCCTCTGGTCTGTTATCTAACTTAACAGAAACTAGATTAGGGCTTGCTAAAGCTACCCAAAAATGTAGATTGACAAGGATTTAGAGGTACTTTTATTGAATGGTTTTTAACAATATTAGTTTTTTTCACCCCAATATAAGGGTGGGAATGTTTTCAAAAAACTTCATTCCATTCCTTAAATAACTAAATTATCTATTTCACATGCACTAATCCCTAGTAAGTTAAGAATATCATTTTCTAACTTTTCTCCATGAAAATCTTTTTTTGCCTTTCTTTTTAGTAACCTGATTGACTCAATTATATTCTTGACCACCATCATTTTTCTTATTTGGGAGCTACTATTAACAAACTTATCAAGGTCTATTCTCAGTCTAAAGTCTGCTTCCTTTTTCTTTGCGTTAAATTGCTGTCTTTCCTTAAAAAATCCTGCAGCTTCTAATTCCAGAGTAAGCTTGACAATAATAGGAATAATTCCTATTATTGTTACTTCACTACCATAATAATTATCTTTCAAAACCTTGAGGTTTTCTTCAATATCCTTTCTTATCTCTCGATAGATATCGCCTACTTGTTTGTCTACTTCACCGCTCATAAAAATATCCATAGGATAGTACCTCCTGTATTTAATAATCACTTTTGTTCAATGGCGGCCTTAATTCATTATTAATATTCTTGTAATCCAATATCTGTTCATGCTGCCATTGGTGCATCTCTCTCTTCGTTCCTTGTATTTCTATTTGCATTTCAGCGTTATTATTTTGTAAATATTTTTTAGTATATCTGTGAGATGAGTTTGTGGTCTCTCCATATTTCAATATATTACCAGCATTCCTATCTCTTAAAGTATAACCAAAAGCAGGATTAGTAGTTTTTAACGAATTATTATGAACAGCTTTACCCGCCCCCTTAAATGTGAAACTGTAGTCACTTATTAGGGTGGCAGCTATTTTTCCATCTACTACAATATATCATCATACTATCTCTTCAGTTTACTTACTGCTAATGTTGGTGGTAAACTCACTACATAAAGAAGCAGGCCCGGCTAACTTTATGCCGGACCCTTGCTATTTCTAAGTTTGTTGGAATAGTTGTAATGTGAAACTCTATGCAGAATTATCATTATGCAGTCAGTATTGTTGTGAACAATATGGCCGGAAGTAATTATTTATACATTTTCATTCTTCAACTGCTCATTTCTGTAATATTGCAGTTAATTTAATCTGAATTTTTCAGTGAGATACTTGAATATCTATTCCATTCTTCATTTATATCCCGATCACAAAAGTAGCCTGCCTGTGTATACTCTACTAATACTCTGTTCTGGTATTCGCTGCAAATCACACAATGATGCATCCATTCTGGTGATTCAACTATACCTTTTTTTTCATCAAGCATTTTTTTTAATATTTTTGCATGCTCTTCACATAAATATCCTTCGCCAGAATTTTTAGAACAAACAAAGCACTCCATTATTTTTCTCCTTGTCTTGTATTATTTAGGCGGATATGCTGGCAAATGTGGGTTACCTGTTTCATCAAGTAATGGATTTCCAAATTCATCAACCCTATGTCCATGAGGCACCTGAGCTTTAGGATCAGCCTGTTTTGGATGTCCTAAACCATCATATCTATCACCTGTTGGGATACCATTCTCATCTTTAACTTGCCACATCTTACCATCCGGTCTTCCTTCAATCTTCTGACCTGGTTTTAGGGGCATTGCATTACCAGCAGGATCAACAACTATTTTACCCTCAGCTTTACTTACCCCCTGGAAGCAAGTATTGTGAACAAGAACATCATTTTTCGAAACAAAGTAAGTATGCCAGTCCTCTACCTCAAAATTATATACCTTTATTCGTTCTTTGAGTGACTCAAGTTCTACTGCTGTAACCTCGGTTACACCAGAATATAACTGTACTTTATCTCCAACTTTTAGTTCTCCTGCGGGTGTCCAGCCTTTTCCTTCAACCCAGAATGGATGAGTAGGTGTAGCTCTTATTTCTGCACCCTTAATAGTAACGTGTATAAGCCTATCAGTTTCATTGACAAAAATGTTTTTAACTTTCTTCAATCCTATTTCGCCTGTCTCAGCGTTTTCCGAATAGACTTTATCTCCTACTTTAATGTCCTGTATTTGCTTATATCCGTCTTCTGTTTTGACTAAAGTCTCATCGGTAAAGCAAATACCGCCTTCTCCAATCTTTGCCGCTCCCTCTAATAACTTCATCCCCTTCTTTGACTTCAGTGCCAGCTTCACACCTTTACCAGCCAGCATGAGCCCTTTAATTATAACCTCTCCGCCAACAACGTAGCTCCCGATACTTAATGTAGCTATGATTTTCGCACCCGTACTGGCATCAGGGCTAAGAAGGGTATTGATATCATCTCCTATCAGGGCATTATAGACTGCAATCAAACAATCTTGCACAGGGTCTCTGGGACAATAGCAGGGAGAGGGGGAATGTCCGTTCGGGTCTACGTATACCACGGGGTTGTTGTAGCAGTAGGCATACAGGTTTAAACTCTGGGGATTGCCGGCAAAGCCTTGGAAGGTATCCGCAGTGGTGAATCTGCCTGTTGCTGGATCATAGTAACGGGCATTGAGATAATAGAGGCCTGTTGCTTCGTCATAGCGGTATCCGGCATAGCGATAGGGATTGTTTACTGTTCCGGTACTGTTTAGTAGGTTGCCAAAGGCATCGTATTGGTAGGTGGCGACTGTATTGCCGTTGGTATCGGTAAGGGCTATGACATCACCATGACCGTTGTAGTGATAGTAATAGGTGCTGCCGTTTCTGGTCATGCTGATCAGGTTGCCGTATCCGTCATAATTATAGCATGCCAGGACGTTGTTGTTGACATCGGTTTCACAGATTACTTTGTTGCCGCTGTACTGGTAGTTGACGGTGTTGCCCCCGCTTGTCAGGCTGCTTCTTCGGCCTAAGGCATCATAGGTGAAGGTTGCCTGGGTTGTTCCGTCGGAATTTTTTACTTCTTGTAGTCGATTGACCGCATCATATGCATAGCTTTGCTCGTTATCAGCGATGACAATTTGGCTGGTCCCACCTTCGGTTAGCGTTTTGGCGAGACGGTTTCCGGCTGCGTCATAGCTGTATTCTATGCTGATTGAGTTCGGCAGGGTTTCCTTGGTTAAGCGGCTTAGGTCATCATATTGATAGTTTATGCTTCCTTCCGGGCTGGTGATGTCGGTGATGTTGCCTCTGCTGTCATAGATGTAACTGTATTTACTGAGAATTGTTCCGTCCGGTCGGTAATTAACCAGTTCTTTGAGCAGGCCGACATCATTATAGCTGTAAAGGCTATTACTGCCGTCTCCCAGTTTGATGGAAGCGACTTTGTTGTTTTCATCGTAGAGATATTCGGCGCTTATGCCGTTTCCTGTGACTTTCCGCACTCGTCCCAATTCGTCATAGCTGTAATTGGCATTGTAATTGACACTGCCGATTTGTCCGCTTAGGCCGCTAAACCTGCCGCCGGTTTCATTGTCATAGGCATAATCTATCTGCTGGATCCCGGGTTTGATCACCTTTTTCAGGGCATCTAGTTCGTTATATTCATAGGTTGTGCTTTGGCTGGTTTCTTTATCGGTCATTTTGGTACAGTTGCCGTTAGGATCATATTCATAGCTGTATCTGGGGTTCCCGTTGTATTTTACTTCTTCAAGGCGGTCTGCGGTATTGTAGGCAAAGTTTATGGTGTTTCCTGACGGATAGGACATTCCCTGGAGATTTCCTGTTTTATCATAGGAAAAGTTGGTAGTATGATTCAAGGGGTCGGTTATGCTGGCTACTGCATCTATTTCGTTATAGCCATAGGTAAAGGTCTGGTTTCCGGGATCGGTAGCGGTCGTTAAATTGCCGTTTCCGTCATAGGTGTATTGGGCATTATTTCCTAATACTCCGTTGACGTTTTTCATGCGCCCTAAATTATCATAAGCGAAAGTAGTGGTTTTTTCCGCAGGATCGGTGACATGCGTTAAGTTGCCATCGTTATCATACTGCATACCCACTGAGTCACCTAAGGCATTGGTTACGGCAAGGGGGTAATTACCTGAGGGATCATATTGAATCTCTGTGCTGCTTTTGCCTTCCTGTAAACGGAGGCTGTCAAACCATACGAAACCGTTCTGGTTATCATATTTACATTTGATTGTTATTCCTGAGGCTGCTTTGGCTAGGTGGATATTTCCTACTATTTGTTCCCAGGTATGAACCCCTTTATTAGAGTCAAAATCAAAGGTTTCAGCGGTGCTGTCGGCATATTCTACTTCTACTCTGAGCCCGTAAAAACCGCCATTGGGATCCGCTAAAAATGCCTGGGACCAGCCTGATAAGGTGAGATCGCTGTTGGCCGGCAGGGATAGGTTAACGTGCTGGGATAGGTAAACATCCGAAAATGTTCCGTCATTTAATACTCGAACACTGGAATTCCCGGAAAAAACGTTCTGATGAAATATTGCACAAGGGTCACATACCGTCCAGTCATCGGGTTTTCCATCGGCCTAGATGAAAATAATTATGTACGGTCACATCAAAGTATTGGCTACAGGAAGTCGGCAGAAATATATTTTGATCAGTTAACTCCAGAAAAGCCCATAATTACCGTTTGATTACTGGATACCAGCCTGAGGCCTGAATTTCAAGGGTGAGCGATAGCCCGGCGTCAGCGAACCCTTGAAATTCTAAGGTCCAAAGGATGTACAATGACGAAAGCGATGATAAGGACAATAAGCAGCACTTTTAATGAAGAGAGGAGTATAAGTGTAGCTTTATTTTTAGAAAAATTCTTGACACGGGGAGCACTACAGATGGAAGAATGCTAGCGGGAAAAAATCAAAAATTATACATATCTACATCAATGGTTGCATTTATTGCATTTGCAAATGTCAAAATATCATGATTGAATGATATTACTGGTTTTAATGAATCGTAAACATTAATAGTTACAAGAATAAGGATTTCTACCTCATATTGTTTCTGTAGCCGAAAAAGCTCATTTTCTTTTCCACCAATTACTTTTAAAAGGTTTGTTATTTGCTCACGAATATCACTTGATTCTTGATGTCCTATTCCTATACTCCAAGTAGAGTCATTTCTTCGCACATATCTATTCTTAACCAAATCTCCTTTTTTCCATTTTTGTGTTGGCATCAAGTTTAATATTCTTGATATCGTAGATGGATCAAATTCGTCACCTGAAATTACAAGTTCCACGTTTACAGTTGTACTCATAGAACCTCCTATCACTTAATATACTCATAAGTTGGTATAGGCTCCCCTTTCCCACCTTTTTTATAAATCCATAACATTCCTGAATCTTTATCCACATAAATATCATGATGTGCAATATTTTTCTTACCAATAAAATCCTCTTTTAAAGCATGTGCATTAATACCATTTTTCTTCAAAAATTTATCTTTGACCATTTCAATGTTTTTAGGAATGTAGTTCTCTGCTGCGCCAACGGTATTCTTGCCAAAGCTTCCTATGACAATGTTATCGGCAGCTTCACCCGCCTCCTCTAAAACCTTCATCCCCTTCTTTGCCTTCAGTGCCAGCTTCACACCTTTACCAGCCAGCTTGAGCCCTTTAGTTATAACCTCTCCGCCAACAACGTAGCTCCCAATACTTAATCCAGCTATGATTTTCGCACCCGTACTGGCCTCAGGGCTAAGAAGGGTATTGATATCATCTCCGATCAGGAAATCATAGATTGCCTTTATATCATCTTGCACAGGGTCTCTGGGACAATAGCAGGGATCATGTCCGTCAGGATCTACGTATGCTAACGGGTTGTTGTAGCAGTAAGCGTACAGGTTTAGGCTCTGGGGATCGCCGGCATAGCCATGGAAGGTATCCGCAGTGGTGAATCTCCCTGTTTCCGGATCATAGTAACGGGCATTGAGATAATAGAGGCCTGTTGCTTCGTCATAGCGGTAGCCGGCATAGCGATAGGGGTTGTCTACTGTCCCTGTACTGTTTAACACGTTGCCAAAGGCATCGTACTGGTAGGTGGCGACTGTATTGCCGCTGGTATCGGTGAGGGCTATGACGTCACCATGACCGTTGTAGTGATAATAATAGGTGCTACCGTTTCTGGTCATGCTGATCAGGTTGCCGTATCCGTCATAATTATAGCATGCCAGGACGTTGTTGTTGGCATCGGTTTCACAGATTACTTTGCTGCCGCTGTACTGGTAGTTGACGGTGTTGCCTTCGCTTGTCATGCTGCTTCTTCGGCCCAAGGCATCATAGGTGAAGGTTGCCTGGGTTGTTCCGTCGGGATTTTTTACTTCCTGTAGTCGATTGAGTGTGTCATATTCATAGCTCTGTTGGTTTTGATTGATGACAATTTGGCTGGTTCCGCCTTGGGTTACTGTTTTGGTTTGGCGGTTACCGGCCGCGTCATAGCTGTATTCGATGATGGTTGAGTCCGGCAGGGTTTCCCTGGTTAGGCGGCTTAGGTCATCATACTGATAGGTTAGGGTTCCTTCCGAGCCGATGATGTCGGTGATATTGCCTCTGCTATCGTAGGTGTAAGTGTAACGGCTGAGAATGGTTCCGTTTGGTCGGTAATTGACCAATTCTTTCAGCAGGTCGGCATCATTATAGCTGTAAA
>NZ_JUEE01000165.1:0-7150 GCF_000802135.1 Desulfosporosinus sp. BICA1-9 | reverse complement strand
CAATGCATAGTTGACCACTTAGAGTACCACTCCTTGCAGGTCAGGTTACCGTTCCACGGGCACTGCGAGATCTCCCGGGGTCATCCTACTTGCCTCCCTGTGAACTCGACCGTCTTAACTAATTTGGCTATTTCCATTTATCGGGCTTTCTCACATCTTGCAAAGTTACCCACCAAACCAGCCAGCATCGGTTCGCTTTCGCTCCGTTCCACAGTTTGCCTTCAGACCCTCCGGACCCCTCCTCACGGACGACGCCCTGTCTGTTAGCTAGTGCTTCCGAATGGAATCGGCGCACAGAGGAACTTTAATCCTCTAATACAAATAGAACTGCCCGGCGCACAAGATTGAGCCCTATCGGTTAGTGCTCAAAAATTCCAATTGGTATTTGCAGGGCTATTGCACGACCAGAAATGACTTTCGCATTTTCAGTATTTCGAATATGTCATCCCTCGAAACCCAGAATGAGACGTTTATACCAAGAGAATTCGATTATGAATCGATGGACTTTTATTTCAGGACAGATCGGAAAAAGATCACCCTTAAACTCCGTATTGATGAATCCTTGCGGGAATTAATGACCGAATTTTGCGGAGAAGACAAAATTGAAGATTTGGGGGATAACAAATATATTGCGTACTTTCCGTTCGTAGAAGATGATTATATGTACAAAATGATTCTGCAATTCGGCGAGAAATGCGAGTGCTTGGAACCGGAAAATATTCGGTCGGAGATTGTCAGAAGAATAAGGAATATGTTAAATGTTTACATCAACCCACATTAGGTATCGCGGCATAAAAAATAGGCAATTTAACTTAGCTAAAGACCCACATTTTGAACGTATCTTTAAAACTTTTAACTTACAGTTATTCTTAAACCCAGTAGTATAAATGCGTCCCGCCTCTAATTCAGCGTTGGATGGCATTCGTAGTATAATGTAAAGAATATTTAATGCAAGGATGAATTGAATGAACAACAAGGAATTTGAGGCGTTGATAAAAATACCAGTTCCAAAAAGATATGAGCATTTCATAAAGAAGGTTGTTGATTGGGAGGAAGTTTGGGGTCTTTTCAATTATGGTTGGGCTATTATAAGTGATAAAGATGGAAATAAAATGATTCCTTTTTTGTTCAAAAAGGAATTTGCTTTATATTGTGCAAAGGAAGAATGGGCAGATTATACTCCTAAAAATATCGAGTTAAACGATTTTATTGAAAAATGGTTACCTGGGATGAAAAAAGAAGAGATTAAACCTGCAATATTTTTCAATAATATTAATTCTGCGGTATTGTCAGTTGATACATTACTTAATGACCTTAAGCAAGAATTAGAGAATTATTAAGGCTAAATTTAGAGGGCTCAGCATTATATACAAGTTTTCATTATCCAAAGGATATTTAGCCCTGGACCTCCAGTTATTCTTAAACCCTACAGTATAATGCCGCCCCCTCAATTAGAGGTTGAACCTTTATTGGGAAGGAGTTAATACTATGTTTTCAGATGTAGAAATTAAATTAATGAAAAGAAATAAACTGTTTTTTTCTCGTGACAGTCAATGCTTACAAGAGTTAATTAATCTAATTCAATTACAAAAACACCGAACCATTGTGATGTGGGCATTGGATTGTGCAAAACTACCTTTGGAACAATTTGAAGCAAAGTATCCCGATGAACGTAGACCCAGAACCTGTTTGGAGCTATGTGAGGCTTGGGCAAGGGGCAAAATCAAAATGCCCATGGCAAAACAGGCTATTTTAGATTCACATGCTGTGGCAAAAAAAATTGATGACAGCGAATACGGTGCTTTGTGCCACGCAATTGGTCATGCTGGAGCTACCGTGCATGTAGAAACTCACGCTTTGGGGTTGCCTATCTACGAATTGACGGCAATAGTCATAAAATACGGAAAAGATGACTTTTCAAAACCAGTCAGCGAAAAGATAAATTACTATTATAACCGCCTGCTGTACTGGCAAGAAAATACCGAAAAACTTGGACTTGCTTGGGCAGACTTTTTATTGAATGACACCAGTCCAAACAAGGAAAGATTATTGAGCGAAAAACGAAAGTTAAAGCAACAAAGATTATGAGCATTAACCTTTGTTCGCATTGTTCTTATACTGCGTCCTTATGGGATCGTATTCTACCTACACCCATTTCTGATGACAGTATTCCATGAATGGTCCTCTGATCCGGAAGGATGGCTCAATTTCTCCAGAGTGGCTCAATGAACTCCGAATAGTGGCTCTCCTGAAACGTAATACTCAATATTGAGGACTATCAAGCAAATTGATTTTCTCAAGCAACGAAACAAAAGTTGTCAGAAGTCGATTGGTATTGCAGAAATAAAGAGAGCGGGTATTAAACCGCTCCAGTTTATCAGCCTTTAAATCCGGCACTCCTCGAAAGATGATAAAGAATTAATTGATTTAGGCTTATATTTTCTTTTTTGGCGAGTTCAGCTAAATATTTGCGAAGACTCTTTGGGACCCACACATTAAATTTCCCTGAGTAGTCTTCTTTGACCAGTTCAGGAATTTCAATGCCTTGTTCCAAAGCTATCTCTATCCATTCCCTTTTGGCGTCCTCGATCATGGCCAATGCTTCATCAGCGGTCTCAGCCTGGGTAATGCAACCAGGCAGATCAGGGGTATTTCAATTACATACACCCTCTTCAGCCGGGTATAAAGCGTATTTATACGGGAGTGCTAAGTAATAATCAATCCCTTTATTCGTCATCGTTAATCTCTCCTTCCAACAGTTCGATGGCCCGCTCAACGTATGTAGCTTTAATATCATTTATACTCTAGATAACTCATCCCTAAATGCCGGTCTATTTGCATACTTGTTAAAAAGCTTCTGTATGATTTCCGATGTCCGTTCTTTTCCACCAGCTTTTTTAAGATTACGAATAATAGCACATACCCTCTGATAATCTTTCCTGTTACCTGCTCTTGCAGCACACTGCTCAATATGTTGCAGAAAGAGCAGGTAAATCTCTTCCTTGAATTCAGGAATAAGATGCCTGTAATAAGTCTCGACCGATGATGGACTTCCTTGAACGTACTCAAGTAATTTTTGTTTTTCCCCTTCTTCTATTAGAATACGGGTGTAGACATCCTGATAAGTCTTCTTCTGGTTTTCCAATAAAAAAATGATCTTGGGGTAAACAGAGGGCCACTCATTTGTAGCATACGTGTTTTTCAATTCCTCGTAATAATCAAAGCTTCCGTCCAGAATAAAATCCATTGCCATTCCACGCTGTTCATCAATTTTCCCGGAAAGTTTAAAGGCTTCGTGCCTGTATTTCTTCCACTGGTTTACCAGTCCACGCAGGCTTTTATCCTTGTCCTCCCCATCAAGGGTAAGCTTTATGACATAGTCATAATCCTTTTTGTTCATAGCGCTTTCGATTGCCATTTCCCTAAAGTTGGAGTATTGAAGGTTATTTTTAATAAATTCCTGTGCTTTTTTCTGCCCGTCATGTTTCTCAACCAGATGATATCGGATGAGATTAACTCGCTCGGCTAAGTAATTGACACCCCATGAATCTCCTTCTTCATTTTCCAGCATTAAGATTAAATATTTTTCCAATTTGCCTCGTAAATCCGAAGTATCTGCAAGCTCAGAACAGCTTTCCAGAAGGTCTATTCTCCAATCCGTCCAACCAACGTATCGTCGATGAGATGCTTCTTCGATCAGCTTATTAAACATAGTTTCTTTATGAATTGGTTTTAGTTCTATATCCCCACTCATTTCATCAATAAAGGCTAAGCTTTCCTCAATTATTTCACCGATTACACCGTCAGAGTCATCTGCGCCTTGAAGTAAATCCATCATCTCCTGGATTACGCAAAGGCTAAGCTGTAAAGCATGCACAGGCTTATTCTGCTCTAAAGCAAAATGGGCCTTTTCCAGCACCAGATCCGCACCCTTGACAGCGTCACCAGTATCTCCGTACGCTACAAATCCATGTCTGTCGGAATTGTTACTTATAAAGGTGCGAATCAGCGCGATAGACTTGGATAGTCCATCCTCATCATTTCCATCATCAAAATTCAGTTCAATTCGCCGCTTGATTTCTTCATATTCTGTAACGATATCCAGCAAAATTTCAACCAGTTCATCTTTGGTTCTGTCAGATAATATTTTTTCGATATTAGGCGCTTTTCTTTTTTCGGAACCGGGGATTTAAGTACGGATTCTGAATCCCTACTATTCTGGGATATCTGGTTATTTCCTTTGGATAGATTGTTTTTCATATCCCGTACAGCAAGAAATGCTGCTACCTGATGCTTGCAATAATCGTCCATGTCATAGGGACAATCGCAAAAGGTATCGATTATGTTTGCCTGATCATCAAGTTCGACCTCTACCGTGTAGAGCTCAGTGCCTTCAACCTCTGCCTCAAAGACATTCTCCTCAGTTTCTTCAACTGACGTTACATAATTATTCTCATAGTAGTCATAGCCCCTTGACAGTATCTTTTTCTCGATATAGTTTTCAAAGTTGTTAAGATTCATTGTTACCACCCTCGTACTATCTTCTCAGATCTGAGTTTTTATCTTTTAAGTGAGATTCGGTTGTGAGATCTAAAATATTGTTCCCTCTTTCAGCAGATAATCAATGACCCTCTGAATTTCAGCCTGCACCTTTTTGTATTCAATTTCCTTCCAGACTTTCAGGATTGGTATATACCTAGCTATTGCCGGTGTCTAGTCCATACTCAGGTGGAGAGCCATCGTTCTCCCCGTTCGACGCAGGATAAAAGCGCGAGGTTGTCCGCAAACAGTGGCGGACAATCGCTAGTTGCAAAAAACGCCGACCAAAGCTTCCCAGAGATAGTCAGAATGGTAAGTCATCAATACCTGTCTGTAGCTCCATGTCTTCTTCGCATGCTTCCTCTTCAGAATAAGCTGGAGCGAAAAATTCCTGAAAACCCCAATAAAGCTCTTCTACCTTTTCTGGTAGATAAACATGCGTTCCACTCGTTCTCTGTATTGTGCCATTAGAATAGTCAACCTCGACATGCCATGTGATTGTTTCTGGTGCTTCATTATGATAATGAACTTCTTCTTCACCTATTAAGCATTCTTCAAAGGAATCAAATTTGTCAGAATACAATTGATCATCACTAAGAAAATTAAAGATGTTATTATTCTGGCCGTAATCTTGCTCCCATTCGAATATTTCGAGAGAATGTACTATCCATTTCAGGAATTTAGCCATATCGCTATCTAACATAAATTTTTCCTGTCTGCTTGCAGGAGAGCCGTCACTCGCAAATACCGTTTGAACGATTTTCTTACTCACTTTATCTGCTTCGAACAGACAATTGGCATTTTGTACATCGCGCAGCTCTTCATATACCTTCGAATGTATCCTGATACTCAACTTGTTGATATGAAGCTGCTTTTTCCTATTATTTCGCTCCGCGTGTGGATACAAAAGCTTATATATCTCCTGAGCAGCCGATTTAACTTCTTCACGCTGATCATGAAGTCTGTTTTCAAGCCAGCTCTTTTCTGCCGGGCTAAGCTTTCTGAAGGGCATGTTGAAAAGTCTATTCAAGGTCATATCTGCAGCTTGCTCAGTTGGAGACTTTTTACTGCATCTTCGACATATGTGATTTGCATGTCCCTTACCCGAAAAGCTCTCATTCGATTTATATTCAGAACAAATCTTGCAGTAATGGCCGCTTCTGCGTTTTTTCTTTGACATTTCTCTCTCCAATATTTTCTAGTTTATAACCACCAAATGTTACACGTTCCATTATTATAAAGATATTTTTCTTCTAACGCTCATAAAACTTTGCTCATCCTTAACACCTCCAGTATCTTTTTCTGAATATCTACCCATATTTAAAGCATCTGCCTTCTTATTCATTCAGCAGATGCTTCGTTATTGATCTTGTTAAAATAATTCTATAAACTTATCAGAACTAACAACCATAAAATTAATATTATCAACAACATGCATGCCACTTTTAAAATCATCTGAAACTAAATAATCTGCATTCCCTTCAATGGCGCATTTTAGTAAACTAATTCCCCTATAGTATCCTGTGCAAATAAAAGTTGAATTTTCCGATCATCAATTAAATCCATTATTTTGGAACAAACATTATTGTCTTCTGGACGAAAACCACGCTTTTGTGAAAAAATTAGTGTCCAACACGACCTTGAGTTTACGCAGTAGGCATTGGCATTTGATTTACTGCTGACCTTGTTCCGGTAACGTTAGTAGTTTGCATTTATTTTCCTCCTATAAATGTATTTCCATTATTATTGTGTAAGATTCTATGGAGATTTATACAGGCTACAAATTAATTTATAACTTAAGACAATTGCAAAAAAGAAAACCCCAGTCCGTAAAAGCCTGAGGACTAATGAGAAATCGTAATTTGTAAGACATATGGAGTGTAGCTCCGGTAGCCTCGGTATCGCGGAAAAAGCCCTACCTAATAAACGCATTATTAGCATTGAAAATGATAGTGTTTCCTTCAAATGGCGGGACTACAAGGATGGCAGTAAACAGAAGATGTTTCCTAGAAAATAACAAATTGTTGTTCTTCGTTTACTCTTTGTTGACTTCCGATGGCTACAGTAAAAAGACCAAAGAATAACAGCCAGGAACCGGCAAAAATCCAAATATTGGGCCCAATAGAGGGCGTTGAATGTGATTGTTGAATGAGTTGATTTGATCTTATTGTGGCGGTTACAGCTCCAAGTGACTGGAGGAGTTGGTCGATTTCTCCCAGAGCAGGGCCAATAAACTGATGCGTATCTTCAAAGAGTACGGAGCCGGACAGCTTACCTCCTCAAATTCGGATTCGAATCCGAATTTAAACTACAGCCAGGCGGTGCTTCTTTTAGGTATCCCAAAGGAGGAACGGGCGCAATTCATCATCGATATGGATATCAAGGGAATGACCAATCAGGAACTCAGGAAAGCGGTCAATGAACGGACGCAGGCCCGGCAAGAAAAAGACCAGGCCCAGCAGGAGAACGCGGACCTCCAGAAAACAGTGGAAGACCAAAGCGGTATCATCACCGGGCTGACTGCGGAGCTCGACAATCTGAATGTCCAATTGGAGAACGTCAAGACGTCCAAAGCGGATCTCGATAAAACGGCCAGGCAGCTGAAGGATTC
>NZ_JUEE01000164.1:0-12152 GCF_000802135.1 Desulfosporosinus sp. BICA1-9 | reverse complement strand
GCCGCGGAATATTCACTGTCCTTGCCACCATAATGCTCCATTAATACTTGGCCAAACACCGGGTCACGGAGTTGAACCTGAACCGGATAAAATAATGGCTTGCTATAACTAAACATAGTTAGCCCTCCTAGATGAAATCTTTCTGACTCCATTATATGATTAAGAAGATCGTTTGGTTATGGTGTGATTCTAATATTACGTGATCCATAAGAATTGCCAAGATTCATTGCTCTGTGGGATAACTTGTTTGGTTTTTGGAATATGGTATACCATGTTTTACTTGCCTTTAGGCTAGCAATGGATTTATAATGGCGTTGAAAGTAGAGGTCATTAAAAGTTTCTATAGGGGGGGAAGGAATGTGGCACATCATTTTTCACCTATTAAGTTCGATGACAAAGGTCATATCCGGGATTCGGTGTTTTCAATTCTCAGAAATGCTATTCTAGACAAAAAGTTAGAACCGGGACAGAGACTTGTGGAACGTATTATTGCAGAACAACTGGGGATTAGCAGGACTCCGGTACGCGAAGCAATTCACAAGCTTGTCTTGGAAAGGTTGGTAACTCATATTCCGCGCAAAGGGGTAGTGGTTTCTGGATTCACCAAGGCAGATATTGTAGAGATTCTGGTGATTAGGACATCATTAGAAGCGCTTATTTGCGGGATTGCAGCTTCGAAAATTAGACCTCGGGAATTAGCCCGTTTGGAAGCGTTATCCATGCAGATTTCAGACGAACATAGAAAAGGAAACCTTAAAAAATCCAACCAATTGAACGATAAATTTCATGAGATAATTTATAGAGCAGCTGAAAGCCCAAGAGTCTACGATTTTCTTAATACCTTGCACGAGTATATAACGAAGTTCACTCAAGTGGCCTATTCTAAACCTGGGCGACCTGAAGAAGTATGGGTGGAACACAGTGCGATCATTGAGGCTCTACGTAGACATGACAGCTCAGAAGCTGAGGCCACCGGCAAAAGACACGCGGAAAATTCGAGCAAAGCTTATTTGGAGATGGCTTTTTGAGAGAATACTTAAAGGTGCATACCTTAGCGGATTTATTTTAGGAGAGTAGTACTCAATCAATTAATCAATCGTTAACGAAAATTTGGTATACAAAAATCACTAATATGGTATACCAAATCTATTGAATTTCTGGACTTAAGGCTTTATACTTACGCTAAGAAAACTAACAGAGACAAGTCTGGAATATTTGATCAAGGGAATTTAATCTGGACAGAGGAAGGAGATGAAATACAATGTTATCACAACTTTGGGATTTGCTAATTGCTTTTGCTAGAGCTAGTAACCTGGGCTTCGGCGGTGGGCCAGCAGTTATTCCTCTCATTAAAATTGAAGTGGTAGAGCGGTATCACTGGATGACGAACGCGGAGTTTACAGATGCACTTGCCGTTGGAAATGCTCTGCCAGGTCCAATTGCTACTAAATTGGCGGGATATGTTGGGTATCAAGAGGCCGGCTGGTTAGGAGCCTTAGCAGCCTTAATAGGAGTGATCCTACCTACCGCGCTGGCTGTCATTTTACTGGCACGGTTTTTAATGAAGTACTCGAATTCTCCAGTCTTAAAAGGAATGCTAAAGGGAGTACGCCCCGTTGTTGTAGTCTTAATAGCTCAAACTGCTTTTGACATGAGTATAGGATCTTTCCCAAATCTAATAACTTGGGGCATAGCTTTGGGGACGGTGGTTTCGTTATATTGGTTGAAGCTACATCCTGCTTTAATTATTGTCTTAGCTATGGCATTTGGGTTAGTAGTTTTTCGTTGAACTATAGTATTATTTAATTGGTGTTAAAAGGGGATGGTTTGCTAATGAAACTCTGGGACCTGTTTATAGGCTTTACCCGTGCTTCAAATCTAGGTTTTGGTGGAGGTCCTTCACTGATTCCCCTTGTGAAAGCAGAAGCTGTTGATCGATATAAGTGGATGGATAACGAAGAGTTTGCGGATTCCCTAGCGATCGGTAACGCCTTACCTGGGCCTATTGCGACAAAAATGGCGGCCTATATCGGTTATAAGGTAGCTGGTTGGCTGGGAGCTTTAGCCGCTGTATTAGGAACAGTCGCTCCAACGGTGATCGTTGTGGTTTTTCTAGGCAGTCTGATTATGAAATATTCTAATTCACCAGAACTTAAGGCTATGCTTCAGGCTGTCCGTCCAGTCGTCGTAGTTCTTGTCGCGGAAACTGCTTATGATATGGGCAAAAAAGCGTTTCCGACCAGTAGTACTTGGGGAATCGCGGTTGTAACCATCGCTTTGCTCTATTTAGCCAATATTCATCCGGCCTTTATTATTGTGACCTCGATGTTGTTCGGTTGGGCTGTGTATGGACGAACTAAAAAGTAGAGGATTAGATGCTTGAACTAGCTAATGTTTGTCCATTATGTATAGCAAATAAGATGAAGGAGTGGACAGTGATGAAAGAATGCATTTTTTGCACTCTGCCAGGGACTAAGATCTTCTTAGAAAATGAGCTAGCCTTGGCATTCTTTGACAAGTATCCTGTCAGCGAGGGGCATGTCTTAATTGTAACCAAGAGACACATTAGTAATATCTTTGAGGCGACCGCAGAGGAGATGGCAAGTATAGGGAATCTTCTCCAGAGAGTAAAGGCGGAACTGGACGAAAAGTATCATCCAGACGGATACAATGTAGGGGCTAATACAGGACCCGCTTCAGGACAGACAATTTTCCACTTGCATGTTCATGTCATCCCCCGTTATCAAGGGGATGCTGGGACTGTGCGGTGGCATACCTAATGATCAATCGAGAAAGACTATTGGCCGAGTTTTTTGAGTTAATCAAAATTGATTCGCCTACTAGAAATGAACGAGAAATCGCAGATGTCCTTAAAAATCGTCTTGAAAGTTTAGGCTTAAGTGTAAGGGAAGATAACACAGGTCAATTGATTAGTGGCAACTGCGGCAATGTTATCGCTTACCTAAAAGGGAACCTTCCGAAGGCTCCGACTATTTTACTATCTGCGCATATGGACACAGTAGACCCTTGTCTAAATATTGAGCCTGTACTACATAATGGAGTGATCACTTCCGCTAAATCGACAATTTTAGGCGCAGACGATAAATCAGGAATAGCTCCCATCTTAGAAGCTATCCGAGTTATCCGAGAAAAGCGTCTTGAGCATGGAGATCTTCAGGTGATTTTTAGTGTTGCTGAAGAAGGGGGACTCAACGGCGCAAAGAATCTAGATAAAACTCTCTTGCAAGCGGATGTTGGATTCATTCTGGACTGTGTCGGCGGACCTGGAGAAATTGTTCTTGCTGCCCCTGGGCAAGATCGTCTCAACGTAACCATTAAAGGCAAGGCATCTCATGCAGGTGCGGCTCCTGAAGAGGGAATCAGCGCTATTGTTGTAGCGGCCAAAGCGATCGCTAGCATGCCAACAGGTAGGATAGATGAAGAAACCACCGCCAATATTGGAACAATCCAAGGTGGCAGGGCCACAAATATTGTCGCTGACTGGGTAGAAATCACGTGTGAATCAAGAAGCCGTGATCTAGGGAAACTAGAAAGTCAGACTGATCAAATGTGCGGAGCGTTTCGGCGTTGTGCCGAGGAAATGGGCGCGGTTGCCGAGATTGAGGTAGTTAGGTTATACGATCCATTTACACTTAGGGAGGAAGCTCAAGTAGCAGTCATTGCCAGCCAAGCTGCTAAAAACGCGGGATTAAAGGTAACCTTTGGTCCAACTGGCGGGGGAAGCGATGCTAATTATTATAATCTCTACGGTGTACCGTGTGTTGTATTGGGAACCGGTATGCAAAAGCCCCATACAACGGAGGAAAGTATCGCAGAAGAAGATCTTTACAGGACAGCGACGTTAGTTGTGGAGATAATTAAAGCTGTAGCGAAGGTTGAAAAATGCTAAATAGTTAAGATTTAATCGTATAGAAGGATTATCCAAAGGATAGGCCTTCTATTTTTATGTAGAATTACGAGAGGTTCAGGTAGTAGAGAAAAATTCGAGTAGTAGATAGCTGTGTTTTGATAATTAGGGATTGGTAAAAGGAAATATCAGAGGTTTGTCGAAATAATAAGAAATCATTGGGATTATGGCTGCTTATCAGCATACTTCAGAAGCTTGATTAAGTAACGAGAGCATAAGCGAGAAAGTAATTAAGACTGGATAGCTAAGAAAATGAATGAGATAGATGGAAATTATTAGTCTGACCTACAGAATGGGGGAAAATTTAATTGATAAATATTCTTGTAGTGGATGATGAAAGACTTAATCTTAAGGTCGCTGAAGCTTACTTACAAAGAATGTCAAGTGACTATGAGGTATTTTTATGCCAAAACCCATTGGAAGTGGAGAAACTTGTTGTAGAGCATGATATCGATATTGTTCTTTTGGACATTATCATGCCTATAATGAATGGAACTGAGGTCATAGAACAACTAAGGAAGAATTATAGGTTAAATGATGTTCAAATCATTATCCTTACATCTTTAAGCGATGCAGAAACTTTCAAAATCTGCTTTGATAGGGGAGCAGATGATTATCTTAAAAAACCGATCGATGTGACTGAACTGCAGGCAAGGTTGAAAGCGGCTGTAAATACCCGTAACAATGCTAAGATTCTTCAGAAAATGTACCAACGGTTGAGGGACCAAAATTCTGAATTAAAGCAATTAAATAAAGTTATCAAAGAAGCACAGTTTCAAATGATTCAAAAGGAAAAGCTGGCATCCATAGGAGAGCTTGCTGCTGGAGTAGCCCATGAGATTAATAATCCGTTAGGTTATGTGGGAAGCAATATTGAGACAATGAATAATTTTGCAGGAAAGATAAAGCAAGTTGTCAGTGTTTATAGAAAAAGCTTGGAAGGTCTGGAGCAACTGGGCTTGTATCACAAAGAGGGACAAGTTTACTTCACAAATGTCCGTGAAGCTGAACGTAAATTTAAGTTTGATTTTGTGATGGAGGAGCTTAATTCAATTATGAAGGATTCTGGAGAGGGTATAGATAGGATTTCTAAGATTGTCCAAACGCTTAAAAGTTTTGCTCGAACCGGAATAGAGAATGATACTGTTTATAATAATTTGAATTCAATTATAGAGGATGCCTTGCTGATCGTAAAAAACGAGGCAAAATATACGATAGATATTGAAACCCATTTTGAGGAATTACCCGAGCTGGAGTGCAATAGAGGCCAGTTGGGGCAAGTGATACTTAATATCTTGGTAAATGCCATACAGGCTATCAAGGCTCAAGACAGGAGCGACCGCGGACGTATTATAATTCTCACCGAAAGTGTACAAGATGCCGTATTTTTAAAAATCATGGATGATGGTCCGGGCATACCGGAGCAGGTATTAGGGAAAATATTTGACCCATTTTTCACCACAAAGGATGTAGGAGAGGGAACCGGGCTCGGCTTGAGCATCTCGCATGACATTATAGTCAATAAACATAATGGAATGATTACAGCTGGAAATAGAACTGAAGGTGGAGCTTGGTTTTATATTTCTATACCTTTAAAAAAGAAGGAAGAAATGGACAATGAGATAAACAAAGTATCCATAAATACTCCCTGTATATTGTGCCAACGACATGATGGAGCTTAGTGTAAAGTGAGCTATTTTATTACCGTTGGTCACTAAGAGAGCATCGGAGGAGGGACCACATGAAAAGAATACTTTTCGTAGATGATGAGGTTCAGATTCTTAAATCTCTGAAAAGACTGTTTATTGACACCGATTATGATGTGCTTACAGTAGAGAGTGGAGAAGATGCTTTAAAGATTTTAGAACGTGAGGAAATTAATCTCATTGTAAGTGATATGCGAATGCCATATATGGATGGATATCAATTGTTGTGCAAGGTAAGGGAAAACTATCCGAAAATATTAAGAGTTGTACTAAGCGGCTATGCGGATGAAAAAATTGTATTTAAGGCTTTGCGGCAAAACATTGCCAAGCTCTATATGTTCAAGCCTTGGAATAATGATGCACTGCTTAAGCTTGTGGAGCAGATTTTTGAAACAGAAGATTTGCTTTCTAACAATGACCTTTTGCTGCTCATAAACAACTTTGAAGGCCTGCCAACGATAAAATCCAGTTTTCAGAGAGTTATTGAGATGATTGATAACGATGAGGGAATTATCGAAATATCGCGAGAAATAGAACGGGACCTTGCCATATCTACAAAAGTATTACATCTTGCCAACTCAGCCTTCTATGGGGTAAAAACGGGTTCCGTAAAGCAAGCGCTTACCTACTTGGGTCTTAAGAACATCCGTAGCTTCATTCTTGCTACGTCCATTATTGATGTTATGAGTGTTTCGGGTGGAAGAATAGACTTTGTAGAAGAACTATGGAAGCATGCTTTTTTATCCAACAAGATTTTACTCTTTATATATGAGAAGTGTTTACACAAAAAGATACCTGAAGTAGCTAATTCTGCTGGGTTGCTACACAATATCGGGGTTGTATTTATGATTAAATCCTTCTCGAAAAATTATATAGATTTTAGAAAAAAGCCGTAGTAAAAGAGGGATTTGATTTTATTGAGCTTGAAAGAGCAGAATTCAACGCTACTCACCAAGAAACTGGAGGGTATCTTCTTAGATGGTGGGACCTACCTTTTCCTATAGTGGAAGCAGCCCTTTACCATCACAACCCATTTGATGAAAGGATCGTGAATTCTGAATTGGTAATAGGGGTTCATATTGCTCAGAAATATGCTTGGGACATGCTTAAAGTTCCCCAGTTAACAAGATTTTCCCCGGAAGCTTTTATGAAAATAGGCTTAGTACAATCGGAATTTGAAGAAGAACTAAACATGTTGGAAATAAATTGATGAGTCGAGGAGGTTCATTATGCCCAAACAAGCAACTGTTCTTTTTGTAGATGACGAAGAAAACATATTAAATTCCCTGAGAAGAGGGTTAATCGATGAGGAATACAATTGCATATTTGCCTCTAGTGGTCAGCAGGCTCTTGAAGTGCTTGAAAAAGAACCAGTGAGCGTAATTGTGAGTGATATGCGTATGCCGGAAATGGATGGGTTAACGCTTCTTAAAGAAGTTAAAAATAGGTATCCCAAAACAGTAAGGGTTGTCCTTTCCGGGTATGCCCAGCTTCAACAGATTATTCTTACCTTAAACCAAGCAAATATATTTAAATTTATCCTCAAACCATGGAAATTGGAGGAAGAGTTCAAGGGGGTCATTCTGCAGGCATTGGAGTATCATAGGCTGCAAGAGGAGCGGGATGAGTATAAAGAAACCTTAAAAATGCAAAACCAAGCCTATCAAAATATGTTGAAAAGATTCGAAGATGTAATCGCTTATGCGAAAAGAAATGCTGAGGTTCAAGCCCTTATCGGGAGCAGTGCGTTTGACATAATTCTTAACGAAATTAATATAGAGAATAGCCCGAACTTGATTAAAAGAAAGGTCGAGACTGCCTCCATAATTGTAAGAGCAATTCTAGGGATTTCATTTGAAAAAATATCAGAAAAGAGTATGCTGGAATTCTCCAATGAAATGAAAGAAAAGATTACATCAAAAGGGGTCAAGACTCTTGAAATAGGAATTAAAACGGACGAGATAGATACGTTCAAGACCAATACTGAATTGATTTATAACTTATCAAATGCTGTTGTAGATCTGTTGAGTAGTGGAGAAGCCAGGACTAAGAATGTAAAAATCTCTTGTCAAATGGATAAAGGCCAGGGCGAACGAATGTTTAGCATTTACTTGGTTGTGGAGAATCTGTCTGATGTCAAAGCGGCATCGCTTAAAATGGATCTCGAACAACACTTGGACGCCTGTATTATAGTACTAAATCCTCTTCTTAGCCATATTATGAGGGTTCTTAAAGGGAGCTTCCATTGTGCAAGGGTTGACTGCAATGTGGTTGCCAAGTTTAAATTTCTGGTATAATTTAGAATTTCTTCATGATTGCGATTGAGTAGGATCTAATACTTATCATCAAAACTCGTAAGAGGGAGGTGCATGCAGCGCCTCCTTTTATTGTTTTGCATTAATTAAAACTCTTCAATACGGATAAAATAATAAAAATCATATGTAAAGGGGAAGAAAAATTGAACAAAGATTATAGTAAGGATGATTTTGAAGGTAGACAAGCCGAGTGTGAATGGATGGTACAAACACAACTCGTAGGCCGCGACATTACGGATGAGGCGGTTATCAATAGTATGCTTTCAGTTCCACGTCACAGGTATGTAAGTGAAAACAATCAAGCGTTTGCCTATTATGACACTGCCCTAGACATAGAAATGGGGCAAACCATTAGTCAGCCGTATATCGTAGCCCTGATGGCTCAGGCTTTAGAGCTAAAAACGAGTGATAAAGTCTTGGAAATCGGTACGGGTTCTGGTTATTCGGCAGCGATACTATCTAGAATAGCTCAGAGCATCTATACAATTGAACGTCATGAAATGCTAGCCCGGCTCGCCAAGGAACGATTTAGCAAGCAGAGTTATAAGAATATTGAGGTGCGCGTAGGAGACGGAACGTTGGGATGGTCAGAAAAAGCACCCTATGATGCAATACTGGTAACGGCCGGAGGTCCGGTGATACCGGATTCTTTAATAGATCAATTAGCCCTGGGCGGTCGCTTGGTTATTCCCGTTGGAGATACAGGGAATCAACATCTACTGCGTGTTAAGAAAACATGGACCCGTGAATTGTTAGAAGAAAATTTAGGTTTAGTGCGTTTTGTTCCACTAATTGGTACAAAAGGTTGGACAGAGGCAGAAAAACCTATCGATAAAAACCCTTAAACTGGTCTTTTTTTGTTATAATGAGGACAGCTTAGAAAGTTTTATAACTTAAGGAGTTGTTCTATTATGATGGAAAAGGCCTTGGAGGTACTGCAAAGGTATTTCGGGTATACTCAATTCCGAGATGGCCAGCAAAAAGTCATCGAAAGTTTACTCCGGGGTAGGGATACATTGGCCATTATGCCGACAGGGGCAGGGAAATCCTTGGCTTACCAAATTCCCACATTGTTATTTAAGGGAACGACTCTTGTCATTTCCCCGTTAATCTCCTTAATGAAAGATCAGGTGGACGCTCTGCAACAATATGGGGTACCCGCCACCTTTATTAATAGTTCATTGTCTCTTCAGGAAGTTCGATCGCGGATTAAACGGGCTGCAGACGGAGAATATAAGTTATTGTATGTTGCGCCTGAACGCTTAGAGTCGGAGAGTTTTCGTGTTCTCTTGGAATCTCTACAGGTCTCCTTCTTGGCAATTGATGAGGCCCATTGCGTCTCGCAGTGGGGCCATGATTTTAGACCGAGTTATCTTCAGCTTGGACCTTTTATTAAATCATTTTCGAATAAACCGCTGATCGGGGCTTTCACAGCGACGGCAACTGAGGAGGTCCAAGCAGATATTGTCCGTCTCTTAGAGTTAAGGCAACCAGGCATCTTTGTCACTGGTTTTGACCGCCCAAACCTGACGTTTTTAACGTTTCGTGGAGAAAACAAGAGGGTTTTCGTTTTGGATTACGTGCAAACACATGCCGATCAATCAGGCATTATTTATGCTGGGACACGTAAAGAAGTGGACAGTCTTCAAGAGTTTCTTGCTAAAAGTGGTGTTAAGGTTGGAAAATACCACGCGGGTATGAATGATGAAGATCGTCAAAAAAGCCAAGAGGATTTTCTCTTCGATGAAAGAACGGTTATGGTGGCTACCAATGCCTTCGGGATGGGAATTGATAAATCGAATGTCCGGTACGTAATCCATTACAATATGCCTAAAAATATGGAAGCCTACTATCAGGAGGCGGGACGTGCTGGCAGAGATGGAGACCCAGGAGAGTGTTTATTGCTGTTTTCCCCTCAGGATGTTGTGTTACAACGATATTTAATTGAACAGAGTATTTTTCAACCCGAGCGTAAAATGAATGAGTTTAAGAAGCTTCAGGGGATGGTCGAATACTGTCACACTCCTCGTTGCTTACGCAAGACGATTTTAGAATACTTTAATGAAGAAAACGTTCAAGAAGAATGCGGTAACTGTAGTAGTTGTAATGACGATCGTGAAATGAACGATATCACGGTGGATGCCCAAAAGATATTTTCCTGCATTTATCGGATGCGAGAACGTTTCGGAATTGGATTGGTGGCGGAGGTATTAAAGGGATCGCGCAAGGCCAAGATTCTTGAACTACGCTTTGACGAGCTTTCGACGCATGGAATAATGAAAGAAATACCACTCCAAGAGATTAAAGATCGGATTAACTATTTAGTGGCGGAGAACTTTTTACAATTATCGACGGGTGAATACCCAGTTGTAAAACTCCTGCCTATAGCACTTGCGGTTTTAAAAGGGGAAGCAACTGTCACGCAGAGATTATCACCTAAGCCATCTAGTGAAAAAGTGGAAGAGGTTAGTCTCTTTGATCATCTTCGTGTGTTGCGCAGAAAAATAGCTCTTCAGGAAAACCTACCCCCGTACATGATTTTTGCAGACACTACCTTACGAGAAATGGCACAAGTATGTCCGAAGGATAAACGCTCCTTAATTCGGATTAGTGGAGTTGGGGAGCGAAAGTTAGAAAAATACGGGGATCAATTTTTAGAGGAAATTCGGAATTTTAAGGGAGAAAACCAGGGTAATGAGATCGCGAAATCGCTATCCTCAGAGTTAATAAATGCCCAAGTAAACAGTGACCCTTCGCAGGAGATTTCAAATTCCGCAAAAAGCACCAACGCTTCAAAGAGTACTAACTCTGCGAAGAGTGCTAAAGATAAAGTGTCAAGTCATCTCCAAACCTTTCAGCTCTACCAAGAAGGATACACCTTAAAGGATATTGCAGCAGTTAGGAAGGTGACTTTACTCACGGTTGAGGATCATCTAGTACGATGTTCTCAGGAAGGATATGCTGTGCCTTGGGATGATTTTATTCCGATTGATCAAGAATCCCATATTCTAGAGGCAGTAAGACAGGTAGGTCGTGAGAGATTACGACCCATTAGAGATCTTCTATCCGACGAGGTAGAATGGTTTACGATCCGAGCAGTTTTAGAGAAGCATAAATAAGCGAGGATTGGGAGGAGCTCCTCAAATGTCCCGCTTGTGGGACGAACACACATTTAGAGTAAAGAAGGTTTCCCTGTGGTTGAGCAAAATGATCTAATCCACAATGACATCAGCATTGGAGAGTTCTCTAAGCTATGTCTTTTGGGGTGTGCTCATTATGGCAGCAGTAAGCCTGATCTTGGTTTTGTTTTTTCCGAACAAGGCTAAGGATTCAACCTAAAAAACAGTTGACATTTATTTACGTCGATGATATTATTACAAACGTTGCTCCACCGAGTGGACCGAGAGCAATGTCGGTTAAAAATAACAGTTGACAGCATATGCTGAAAATGGTATTATAACTGAGTGCCACAAACGCACGATGATCGAAATGTGAGGGGTAAATGCTTCAAGTTGCTTGATCAAAACTGAGTTTAAATTAGTTGTTGACAACGAGAGTTGGAAATGCTAAGATGTAAATCCGGCCGCAAAACGGCCTGAAGAGTCATGGTCTTTGGTCACCTCCCGCCATCCTGCAAGATGGTTAATACGTGCGAAGACAGTGTCTTCGGGCTCCGGTGACACCCAGACCGGTCGAATATGTCATCCTTGACATATTCGACACTAGGCACATCCGTGCCGTCGTCCATTGGTCTTTGAAAACTAAACAACAAGGACAGCCAATGAGAGAAACTCGAAAGAGTTTCAAAATAAATCATGAGCGAATCATCTTCTTCAAGTTAAGAGGTTTGAATAACTTTTTTTGGAGAGTTTGATCCTGGCTCAGGACGAACGCTGGCGGCGTGCCTAACACATGCAAGTCGAACGGAGAATTTCAATAAGTTTACTTAGAGAAGTTTTTAGTGGCGGACGGGTGAGTAACGCGTGGGTAACCTACCCATAAAGCCGGGACAACCCTTGGAAACGAGGGCTAATACCGGATAATCTTATTAAGTGGCATCACTTGATAAGGAAAGGTGGCCTCTGAAGATGCTACCGATTATGGATGGACCCGCGTCTGATTAGCTAGTTGGTGGGGTAAAGGCCTACCAAGGCGACGATCAGTAGCCGGCCTGAGAGGGTGAACGGCCACACTGGGACTGAG
>NZ_JUEE01000163.1:0-11648 GCF_000802135.1 Desulfosporosinus sp. BICA1-9 | reverse complement strand
TCGCAAACATGGGAAATGTAAATCTTAAACTCTTGGTTGTCAGGATTGCTTAGTAATTGCTTAATGACCTTAGGGGTTGAAGTAAAGCAACGGTTAAATTATAAAAAAACAAAACTGCTCTTATTCTTTGAGAGCAGCTTTGTTTTTATTCGGGAAAACAGGGGGAGAGGTCCAGTGTTTTACCACTTGTTGCCGTAAAGCCCCTAGTTTAAACTATGGGGATATAAGGCAATCCATAAAACACTTGTTCTCTGCATAAACCTTTTATGGTATAATATACCTAATATGCTCTTTGAAAATCAAACATATGGGGTTGTGGCAGAAAGGCTGCCGCGTAAAATGTTTGCCGACTAATGTAGGAGTATATTTGGCGAAATGCGAAAACCAAGCAGTAGCCAATTAAGAAAAGCATTGCTTTTTCGTTAAACGGTGGGACACATCGGGATAGCTTGTGGGACTGAACCGGGTTGCCGGGCAGGATGAACCAAGAATCCCCTAGATTTATCTACGGGGAGTTGTCAAACTGTATCAATTGATGCAAAGGTCCTGCGGATCCCTTTTTGATACTCCACCTTGGGATAGCCAATAATCACAAATAATCCTTCTCGACTTTTATAGCGGATGCCATACTTCTGTCTAAACTTCTGAGCAGCTTTCCCGTTTTGAATTAAAGGATGTATAGCCCCAAGCATGCATGTCCCTAATCCTAGCGACTCTGCAGCGATCATGGCATAAGTAGCAGCAACAATGGGGTCGGCAGGGTCAGAATAAGGGGACCCATAGAAATACAGCGCTACGGGAGCATCATAATTTACTAGGTTTATCCCTTTATTCATGTTGTCTAGATACAAGTCCATTGTCGGTCGCACAAATCCCCTGAAAAGTTCATCATTGGCCTTTCCCCAGAATGGCCGCATAAGTGCCAAAAACCATCCTGATACAAGCCATTTTAGCCCTTCTAGATAATCGCAAAAGTCCTTTGCAAACTGTTGAACTTTTATTGAGCTGTCAAGAACAAGAAGGTTTACATCCGAAGGAGGTAAGCCCATCGGAGCTGTTTGGGCTGCTGCTATGACTTTTTCTATAAGTTCTTTTTCCACAGGAACCTCTTTAAACTCGCGAATACTGCGGCGGCGTTGCAAGAGGTTCAGCACTTCCTCATAAGAGGCCTTTTCCTGTTGGTCGGGCAGAGTCCATAAATCTTCTGGAATGAGACATCGGCCATAAATCTTAATTGCTTCTTGCGGGCAAATCGCCATACAATGCCCACATCCGATACAACCATAAACAGAACCCTTACTGATCACTTTGCCGTTTTTTCGAGAAAGATTAAAGCCTTTACATACTTCGATGCATAAACCACATCCCGTACAAAGGCTAATGTCGATCGAAATCTTAGCGGATTCTTTGGTCCTTGAAGTAGGTATTGCCATTAGTTAGCTACCCCCTCTAATTAAAATCCAACGTACTTCCTGCCATAGCCCACTTAAATACACTTGGAAATTCTGTCGCTAACTTACTCAGCATCCCCATACCAGTACAGTGATTTGGCGCTAAACAATCCAAATTGAGTCCTCGCAAATAGTCTATCGTTTGTTGCTGCTGATCCGGAGTAGCTGGGCCAAGATGAGTTCCTCCAATGATCGCTCTTACTTTATGCTCCCCAGTCACTCTCTTCGCATGTTCTACGATGTTCACCAATCCTGAGTGTGCGCAGCCGAGAAGTATGATTAACCCCTGGTCTGTTACATAAAAAAGGCTTAGATCATCTCGAATACTGTCCTGAACAATGTCTCCTCCTTTGATCTCAATTAACTTATCGTCAACGCGTTCAAAAGATGTTTGTCGTGGGATTTCACCACTTAGCCAAAGTCCCGGACTTAATTCTAAAGGCTCACTATGCCAATGAAACTTAGCTCCAGCACTCTCTAGTAGCTTCTGACAGTGTGGTACCCCGATATATCTGTCTGCATGCCCTTTAAGTCCCCTACCGTAGTGCTCAGTAAATAAATTAGAATGTGCATACACTGGAATTGTCCCTCTATATTGAAGGAACTTAAAAAGTCCTCCCGTGTGATCAAAATGTCCGTGGCTTAAGATGACACGATCAATTCGCCGCAGATCATGTCCCAATATCATAGCGTTGCTGATTAGATTGCCCTGTTCCCCGGTATCGAATAAAATTCGCTCATCGCCAAAATCCAAGATCATCGACAAACCCCACTCCGATAAGAGCCCTAAAGGAGCTCCAACCGTGTTTTCTACCAAGATCGTTACTTTAAGCTTTCTCAAATAAAGTCCTCCTTCATATATGATCATTTTTTTGTCAAAAGCTTTACTGTTCTGTAATCACTTTACAAATTCAATATGCACAACCCTTAAATCCTGCCTTAAAATCTTTAAAACTTGTTTTATTTTCCCTGATTTCTATGAGTAGCAATACTTTTGGCGTAACCCCTCCTTCTCCTTCACCATCTAGGCAATTATTTGCTCCTATTTATTGCCATCTCCTAGATTACCTTTCAGAAAAAAGACATCGCCTAGTTAGTTGAAATTGTTGTTGATGATTTGGGTGGAGAGTAGCGAGGAAAAATAAATAGCTGCTAGCCTCTAAGTCGAATAAAACGTTTTTAAATGGGATTTATTTGAGTGGTATTTCCTGCTATAATTTAGAGGGCTTAAAATACTTAAATGGAGGATTAATTAATATGAAGTTTTTAACTCAATTAAAAGGCGAGGACACTTGGCAGGAAACTACTTTGGAAGAATGCCTTCTCAAAACAGAAAAAGCTGGTTTTTATACACCAGGAACTGTTCAGAAAATGTTAGAAGACGGTAAAGCTGTCGATACGCCTTGGTCCATTTTCAAGAAAGCAGAGTAGCAACTTTGATTATCTCAACAAATGATTGAAAAGAGCCCGTAAGTTACGGACTCTTTTTTATATAACAGAGTGGAATATATCTGAAAATCTATCTTGATCTTTATTTCAGGAATTCTCGTCTTTATCTTACTTCCGGAGCTATCACGGAGGCTTTCAACTTTTTTGAAGAGATATCGTCAGATTTATTCCCTTGGATTCGTCTATAACTATAGCAATAAAACTAATCAGCAAAAGAATTTCAGATACGGGGAGGATTCAAGATGAAGAGAGTTTGGTATTTTCTTGCCCTAATTTCAGTGTTCACGGTTGTCATTACCATATCCAACCTGAATAAACCACCAGATCTAAGTTTGGCTCAAGTACATAGTCTGCCTCAGGAACAAAGTCTACCTGTCATAGGAACGGTTGAAAAGCTACGCAGTATTTTGGAAACGGCTGAGAGTTCCAGAATTTCCACAAGACAAGGGATAAATTTTGGAACTGGGATAATGAGGGATGAGATGACCAAGTCGGCCGCTCCCTCATCCGCCTCCTCAGCTCCCGCAACTTCAAATATTGCGGTAAGAGGAAGTAAGGACTTTTCTACAACCAACCTGCAAGTAGAAGGGGTTGATGAAGCCGATATCGTCAAAAACGATGGCAAGTATATCTACCAAGTTAGTCAACAGGAGCTGATCGTAACCCAAGCGGATCCCTCTGATCAGATGAATATTGTTAGCCGCATCAGTTTTAAAGGCAGCCAATTTTCACCGCGAGAGCTGTTTGTCGATGATAAATATCTAGTTATAATAGGCAATGCTAATTATCAAGAAGAATATCCCATCAATCCTCAAAAAGATCAATCTAAATCACTAATATATCCACCAATCTTCCATAAATCAACGGCCAAAGTTATCATCTACAATCTAGCCGATAAAAAAGATCTTGAAAAAATCAGGGAAGTAGAACTTGATGGAGAATACGTATCTTCACGAAAGGTCGGTAGTAATCTCTATTTGATCGCTAACAAATACTTAGACACTTATCGGATTATGCAACAAGGATTAGAGCCCCAATTGCCAAGCTATCGAGATACTGTTAATAATAGCGAATTCGTCACCATAGACTACACCGATATCCGTTACTTCCCAAACTCTGTCGAGCCCAATTATCTGCTGATCGCTGGTCTTAATCTTGACCAAGCGAATCAAAAAATGCAAGTTTCCACCTACCTTGGCTCAGGTCAAAATATTTATGCTTCGCCGTCAAATCTCTATATCGCAGTTACCCAGTATGAGCAGATAGAGCTACCGACACCCAAACCTCAACCAACCCCTGATTCCAAAGTGGCTCCAGCTATGGATCTGATAGCCCCGCCTTCAGTAGAAACCACAACCGCTCTCTATAAATTTGGTCTGGCTCAAGGCGAGACAACATTTAAGGCTCAAGGATCAGTACCGGGTACTATTCTTAACCAATTTGCTATGGACGAACATAACGATCATTTTAGAATCGCTACAACAAAAGGCAACATGTGGCGTACCGATGACAATACCTCTAAAAATAATGTCTATATCCTAGATCAAGCCCTTCAACCGACTGGAAAGATAGAGGATATTGCACCCGGAGAAAAGATCTATTCAGTTCGTTTTATGGGGGATCGCGGCTACATGGTCACCTTCAAAAATGTTGATCCCTTCTTTGTTCTAGATCTTAAAGACCCTACTTCGCCTAAAATCTTAGGTGCTTTGAAAATACCAGGATTCAGTGATTATCTCCACCCTTATGACGAGAACCACATCATCGGCTTTGGTAAAGAAACCATCGAAGTAAGCCAAACGAACCGTCAAGGAATTCTTCCCGGTACGCCCATGGGTTCCAATGCCTTTTATCAAGGCATGAAACTTGCCGTCTTTGATGTGACCGATGTCAGCAATCCTGTGGAGCTGTTCAAAACGTCCATTGGTGATCGAGGGACTGATTCTGAAGTACTTCGCAATCACAAGGCCCTACTCTTCGATAAAGAAAAAGGTCTTTTGTCGTTCCCTGTTACCTTAATGGAAGTAAAAAATTCGGATAGTAATCCAAGAGGTATCCCTCAATATGGCAGCTTTTCTTTCCAAGGTGCATATGTTTACCACTTCGATTTGCAAAAGGGTTTTACTCTCAGAGACAGAATTACACACCTTAATGATGCTGACCTTTTAAAAGCCGGACAGCATTATTATGGATCTAAAACCATCGAAAGGGTCCTCTATATTAAGGATACGCTTTATACCATTTCTCAAGGAATGATCAAAGCGAATGATCTCTCATCACTACAGGAGAAAAACCGCTTGATTCTTAATCCCTAAACCATGCCTATCTAGAGGTACCTTCTTCAACCTGTCACCTTGCCAACACAACACTTTGTTATGGCAGGTAAGGCTCAAACACATCCAGTTGTTTGAGCCTTACCTGCCACTAGTTTGTCCGTTATCCGTTAAAAATTTAATTCTTTCTATGCCCCCTAAGTACGATGAAAGCTCAGTTAAGAGTTATCTGTTGCAGTTACATTGAAGGATCTTTGGGCTTTTTTCTGAAAGGTAACCGACGTTTTAAGTTAATAAATAGTGACCCGCTATTCTCTACTTTTTCGGCTGAATAAATACCATCAATTTCATTAATATCTGCAATCAGATTTTCGATATTGATTTTTCGAAAGGGAGTTCTTAATTTGTACTCGATATGTGTTCTATTTGCCTCTTCTTTTAACAAGGTCATAGAAATATTCTGAGGAATTATGCTATGGGACTCTATAGTATGGTTAATTTCTTTGAGTTTACAGGTACCATTGACAGCAACGACTTTTAAAGTTTGGCTATTTCTAAAAAAATAGGTTTCAACAGAGCGCTCTAAGGTTAGGAAAACCAATACAGTTGCGACGAATGCTGAAAAATAAAAGCCGGCTCCTGCCGCCAATCCAATTGCTGATACCACCCATAGTGATGCAGCAGTGGTTAATCCTTTAATTGATGTTTTATCTCTTAATATTGTCCCTGCCCCTAGAAAACCAATGCCTGAAACAACTTGGGCGGCCAATCGTGCAGGGTCTTTATTTACTGAATCAAAATCAGAAAATCCATACATAGATATAATCATAATTAAAGCGGCCCCTAATGAGACCAAAATATGAGTTCTAAACCCTGCTGGACTATCGTTTCGTTCTCTTTCAAGCCCTACTACTCCACCAAAAACACAAGCCAAAAATAATCTAAGAGCCACCTCATAATCAGTAATGTACATACTTTCACATCTTTCACTACAAATTTTGCAGAGAGATATCCCATTATGCTGGAGATAAATTCTTATTGGATTGTGACCAGCGGTTTATAAAACTTTTTAAGCTATCTTTAAGCTATCACTTGATTATTCGTTGTATGGATGAATAATTCCTTTCATTTCCTAGAGCCTTCCAATTATAATTTCTGATGATAAGTTCAAAAGAAGTAGCTAATAATTGTATCAGATTAAGCGTCAAAAAAAATGGCGAATATGGACTATATAAGGCAAAAGCGCAACAAGTTTGATGCTGCACTTTTAGCCTTAAATCAAAATTCTAGCTCTAGCCTGCGAGCACAAGTGGGTTCCTTATGCGTTGGCTCAAGGCGGTTCTAAAGGTTGACGAAGTTCAAATAAGATGCACACACACACTAACGTCTAATCATTTCTCTGGTTACTCTCACCATCGATGAACCGTTAATTCCATCGTTTTTCTCCATTTTAGAAGTGATCAATCTTCGTGTCACTTCTGATGGGGAAATATTTCCCAACAAATTGTGAGCTGCGCTCATTGGAAAAATCATGTCCCGGGTAACCTTCACAATGGATGAACCGGCCTCCATCGCTGGATTAGAAAGACTATCTAGCAGATCACCGAACTCTTTGCTTTTAGCTCCGTCGATACCTTTAACTTTCACTTTTTCTTTCCCTTTTAACTTACTTTTATTTTTCCCCTTTCCTTTACGCTTACTCGTAATAAGTTCTATATTGTCGCTCTCTAGATTTGTTTCATAGTTAGTATTGTTAGGTTTCCATGTTTCTAGCACTTCTTGGGCAACTCGCTCCCAACCAAACCGTTCTTCTGCCAAACGTCTACCAGACTGCCCCATTCTCTGTCCAAGTTCAAGATCAGATAGGAGAATTTTTAGCGTCTCTGCAAATTCAACAGGGTCTTCGGGCCTCTCAACAATTAACCCATTTTGATCAATCACAACCTCTGGATTGCCACCTCTTGCTGTTGTGATAAAGGGTAAGCCCGCTGCCATGGCTTCGTAATGGACACGAGCCAAAGGTTCTTGCCATTCAGAAGGGCACACAAAAATATCTCCTGCCCAAAACCACTCATGAATTAGATCAGCGGAAACGTAACCCGTTGTAATCACTGGAAATGGCGCCTTCTCTGCAATAGCGCGAACATAAGCAACGTAATCTGTTACTGTGTCAACACTATACCATGTTCCACCCACTATAACCAAAGCAATATTTTTGTCAGATGAGTACGCTTCGTTGATAGCCCTAATTAAAAGATCTGTTCCTTTCTTGGGTGTCAGGCGTCCCACAAATAGTATGACTTTTTTGTCCTGTAGAAAATATTCAGCACGAAGTTTCTTTCGAATTTGAGCGGCAGAATTTGACGTTTTCCAAGGAACAAACCTTTTTAGGTCTACTCCAGAATAGATTGTATGGACCTTCGATGCCGCTTGAGGATACAGACTACCAATTTTATTTCCTACATAATCACTGACTGTAATAATTTTCTCTACTTCATTGATCGCGGTAAGCGCTATGCTAGGCAGAATTTTATCGTCGTTAAACATATCATTATGCATACTCAGAATAATTCTCGATTGTGGCGCAGCGTCACGGATTAAGGGAACAAGCCTAGGTCGATTAAAGACGTGGATTAAATCAAACGAATTTTCCTTAAGAAAAGCAATGACCTTCTCAGCGTATATTTCTAAGACGTGGTCGCCGTCGACTCTGATATACCGTATCTTATCGACTTTTTCTTCAAGAGGGAGTGAAGGATCTGTTGTTCCTAAGATCGTTAACTCATGATGCACACTCAAAGTATCGGAAATTCCCTTGATATAGGTTTGGATTGCTCCCCCACACACAGGCGGGACAGGTAGTTTTTCTGTACAAATCATAAGAACCTTTAGTGGACCTTTCTTGTCTGCAATTACACCCTTCAGTTTTGAAAGTTTACCCTTATTTGTTTTCTTCATGATTGATTCGACTTGCATCATCTCAGAGGTTTCAGATGGAAAATCTAGGTTTGATTCATAATCACCAGGTTGGAAGCTAATCATATCTTGGTTGAGTTCATCTAAGGCTAAACTCTTTGTTTTTTCCATGAGAGTGAGACGCTCGATAATGCTTCCTAAATCATGACTAATAAAATTTAGAGGATCGTAGAGTATTTCGTTAATGTGTTTATAAAACTCATTGGGAAAGGCCAAATCGATTAATAATGTTTGATAAGTTTCTACATCAAGTGGATTTGCTTGATGGTAGGCATCAATCATACCTTTAATCCAAGCAACATCCCACTTTCCCAACTCGTCCATGGTACTCGAAATGAGCTTGCGAAGATCGCGAATCGGTAAATCAAAGGCTACTCCATCTAAATCAATCACCCACAGACCACCTGGACCAAGTTGTCCGTTTGACCATCCGTAGTCTTGGTGAACGAGTCCCCAATGAGCTTCGCCTTTCGTAACTATCCGAGCATAATGAGATTTTTCTAGAAGACCTAATGCGTCTTTAGCTTGTTGCTCAAAGATCTCTAAAGTCGAAAGAAGCTCTTGACTACTTGGTAATTCTTTATGAACCATTGCTACATTTCGAAACCAGTCAATTTTCTTAATTATTTTGCGATAATAAGCCGGCCAACGATATAATCTAGAGGCTCTTTGTGAACCAATCGGGGGAATATATCCCTTGGAATGCTGATGAAATTCTCCTAAACCGTAACATAAGGCCTGTGCGCCCTCAAGATCCTTCCCAGCCGGGGTTAAGGTGTCAATCCAATCTGTGACAATCCATAACTTTCCACCCTTTTCTACATTGAGACGGCCTTCTTTCGTCATTTTTAATTCAGGAACCCTTCCACCTTGTTTTACAATGTAGTCCTGTGCCCCTACACTGAAGAGACTTCGAATTGGCTTCCTGTGTAGAACTTTCAAACTGCGAGGTCCTTTATCCGTTTCAATCTTCCAGATAGCCCCACCTTTGTCCGATTTTGAAGTGATTAACGTCTTATTTTGAACTTCCATATCGTAGCAATTAATTACTTGTTCAGCCAATTCATCAACTTGTGGGGGTACCCACATATCTAAATCGATACCTGTCTGCTGAACTTGATTATCCCACGGTTGGATTAGATACTCTTCCACATCTTCCCCTCCACCAAAATCAAATAATAATATAATATAATCTATTCTAATCAAGGGCTAAAGGAAACTTACCTCAGACGGAGTTTTAACTTCCTCTGTCTATACCAAAATCTGTAACGCTTCATCTCTTGCACAAATACAATAAGTTAATCGACATTATTTGAGATTGGGTTGACGATTTATGAGAATATGTATTGTAGGAGCAGGTTATGTAGGGCTCACAACAGCAGCTGCTTTAGCGGATTTTGGTCATGAAGTTCAATGTGTGGATATGGAAGAATCAAAAATCGAAAGCCTTCGTCGAGGGATAGTCCCCATCTATGAACAAGGTTTAGAAAACTTGATCGGCAAAACCCTTAATAGTGGTAAGCTTACTTTTTCATCTCAGGTAAAAGAGAGCATTCGGGATTACCCAATTATTATCATAGCAGTTGGTACTCCATCTAAAGAAGATGGCAGTAGCAACCTTACTTTTCTTAATCAAGTGGTTGAGATGATAGGTTCTGAGATTCATGATCATAAAATGATTATTACCAAAAGCACAGTTCCACCGGGAACTAATCAAAGCATCTATCAAACATTAATTGCAATGGGAATAAATGAAGAATTATTTGATATTGTTTCTAACCCCGAATTTTTACGGGAGGGCACGGCATTATGGGATATTTACCATCCTAATAGAATTGTCTTTGGCACAAAAACTGCTCGGCCCATCGAAGTTTTGAAAAAGCTCTATGAAAAAGGAAGCGCTCCCTTAATTTTTACCAGTTTATCCGGAGCAGAACTAATCAAATACGCCAGCAATGCTTTTCTGGCCACTAAAATCTCGTTCGCTAATGAAATCGCTCGTATCTGTGATGTTTATGAGGTGGATTATGCTGATGTCGCTAAGGGTTTGGCGACCGATCCCCGTATAGGGCGGCTTTTTTTGAACGCTGGACTGGGTTTTGGCGGATCATGTTTACCCAAAGATTTAAGTTCACTTAAACATTCTGCATTACTACAAAATGTGGAGACCAAACTACTTGATGCAGTTCTAGAAATCAATGAGACTCAAATTGAACTTTATTTGAACAAACTGAGTACGATGCTTCCAGACTTGTCTAAAAAGCAAATAACCGTTTGGGGTGTGACCTTTAAACCCGACACGAATGATCTAAGATCCTCTCCTGCCATTGCTCTTATCAAACGACTTGTTGAAAAGGGGTGTCGTGTTCATTCTTTCGATCCTATGGTTCAACTTAAGTTTCCTGAGGTTACTCCATATAGAAATCAGTATGAATCGGTGAAAGATTCCGATGCTCTGATTATTGCAACTGAATGGGAACAATTTATCAATACTAATTGGTTAGAAGTAAAACTAAAAATGAAGGGATCTATCATTCTGGACGCCAGAAATTGTCTTGATGTGAAAAAGGTTAGAAAACAAGGATTAGTCTATTTGGGGGTTGGAAAACGATGAGAGTATTAGTGACAGGGGCCGCTGGGTTTATTGGATCTCATCTTTCTGAACGATTACTTCAAATCAACGATGTCGAGGTAATTGGAATCGATGGTTTATTGTGAAGATTTACTCAACCAAAAGGTAGACTCCTGATTTTTCGGACCGACTTAAAGGAGATCCCAAGGATACCTGGGCAGATATAACGAAAGCACAAACGTTACTAAACTATTATCCTGAAACCACATTGAAAGCAGGGTTAGAACAACAAATTCATGATATGCGCTTATTAGGATGTGTAAACACTTATATTGTCAGAGCAATCCACAATTTAGTACCAATTGGTAGAAATATTCATATAATACACAAGAAATCTCTAACCTTATAAAACTTATACAGGTGGAGATAGATTGTGTACGGAAATTATTTTGAGGAAGGGTGCGAGAATATGCACAAGGATGAATTTCTGAAATTACTTCATGATGTACTAGCAAAAGAAAATGACATCGAAAAAATCAAGGTAATCTATAAAAATGGAGAAGAATTGAAAATAGGATTTGAGGACGACGAGGACGACGACGATGAAGTAGACGATGTCGAATCTGCTCAAGAAGTAATTGCTGACGGCGATGAAGTAGACGACGATGATGACGACGACGACGATGATGATGATGACGACGACGACGATGATGATGATGATGACGATGATGACGACGACGACGATGATGATGATGACGACGACGATGATGATGATGACGACGACGATGATGATGATGACGACGACGATGATGATGATGACGACGACGATGATGATGATGACGACGACGATGATGATGATGACGACGACGATGATGATGATGACGACGACGATGATGATGATGACGACGACGATGATGATGATGACGA
>NZ_JUEE01000162.1:0-43824 GCF_000802135.1 Desulfosporosinus sp. BICA1-9 | reverse complement strand
AATTATGCGCTGAACCAGTGGCCGTATTTTGAAAACATCCTTTTAGACGGTCGCCTAGACCTGACAAACAATTTGGTCGAACGAAGTATACGTCCTTTTACAATCGGACGCAAGAATTGGGTTACAATGAAAACGGATCGCGGTGCAGTCGGTAGCTCCATGGTTTACAGCATCATACAAACTGCATTGGCCAACGACCTAAAAGTTTATGAATATCTGGTCTATTTATTGAAACAGATGCCGAATACAGATTTCAACCAATCTCCGGAACTGATTGAAAAGTTTGTTCCTTGGTCGAAAGAGCTACCAGCTAACTGCTACAAAACTAAAAATTAGAAATTCATGTCCAACCTTAGGGTTGGGCTTTTTCTTTGCTTACGTGCGTAGCATTTGACAATTACTTTCCAGTCGATGTTTTAAAATACTTTTTAAGGTTTTTTGTTTGTAATAAAGGCTGCGTCACCTTTTCATCTCCTGACTTTTTTCTCTTAAAAGAGATGGCATTTAATTTTATGTCCATTATTATCTATTACATTTGGTTCTTCTTTTTTGCATATATCCATACATTTTGGACATCTTGGATGAAACTTGCATCCCGAAGGTAAATTTGTAGGATCAGGCATTAATCCTCCAATTGAGTTTAGTCTGTGTGCTTCCTTGGACAGGTTTGGAATTGATCCAAATAGTCCTATTGTATATGGATGATGGTTTTCAGCTTCATATATATCTTCCAGTGTTCCGAATTCAATGATTTCTCCAGAGTATACAATTGCCACTTTATCGCACATTTCTGCTACTATTCCCAAATCATGGGTTATAAGTATCATTGATGTATTTAACTTTTTCTTCAGTTTATTCATCATTTCCAATACCTGAGCTTGTATTGTTACGTCTAATGCTGTTGTCGGTTCGTCTGCTATCAATAATTTGGGATCGCATGCTATTGCAATTGCTATTACTACTCGTTGTTTCATACCTCCACTAAATTGATGTGGATAATCTGTTTTTCTTTTTGAAGGTATCCCCACTAATTCTAATAAGGCGTCTACTTTTTTTTGTATTTGTTCTTTCGTGTCATTGCTTTGATTGTGCAACGACAATACTTCTGCTATTTGTTCACCTACAGTTTGGACAGGATTCAGACTAGTCATAGGGTCTTGAAATATCATGCTTATTTTACTGCCTCTTATACTTCTCTTATCTTCTTCTTTGAGTTTCAATAGGTCTTGCCCTTCAAATTCAATTTTTCCTTTTGTTATTATTCCAATGCCTTTTGGTAAAAGACTTAATATGCTCAGTGCTGTTGTTGTCTTACCAGCTCCAGTTTCTCCAACCAATCCAATATTTTCACCTTTGTTCAGAACCAGCGATATCCCGTTTACTGCATTATTAATACATTCATTTGTTTTGTATTGTACCCACAAATCTTCTATTTTCAAGAGTTGTTCGCTCATTTATTAACTCCTTTCATCGTATTAGTTCTTTAGCCTCGGATCAAGAGCGTCTCTTAGTCCATCGCCCAACAGATTAAGTGACAGTGCAGCGAGTACGATAGCTAATCCTGGGAATATAACAAGATAAGGCGAAGTTCTCATATATTCTCTTGATCCTGCCAGCATTGCTCCCCATTCAGGCTTTGGCGGCTGTATTCCCATTCCTATGAAACTTAACGCCGCCGTAGCTATTATCAGCTGAGCTACTGCCATTGTTGATTGTACAATTATTGGCCCTATTGCATTTGGTAAAATATGTCGCAAAATAATTCTTCTGTCACCCGTACCACATGCTCTTGCCGCTTCAACAAACTCCTGACCTACCACCGGCAATATTACTGATCTAATTATTCTGGTATATCCCGGAAAAGTTGCAACGGTAATTGCAATTAGCAGATTTGTCATTCCTGGCCCCAATGCCGATACTAATGCAAGCGCTAATAATATTGGAGGTATAGCCTGCATTGTATCCATTATCCTCATTATAATGGTGTCAATGATTCCGCCGTAGAATCCTGCCATTGATCCGATTATGCCTCCTATTAGTATTGATATGCTCACGGTTGATAATCCTATTGTCAGGGATACCCGCGCCCCATGTACTATTCTGGCGAAAACATCTCTTCCGTATTCGTCCGTACCAAACAAATGGTGACTGCTTGGCGGCAGTAATCTTTCTCTGACATTTTGAGCTATTACCATTTTATCGTAATTTGCTAAAACGTCTGCAAATATAGCAGATAGTGCAAATATACTTAATATTACCAATCCTACCATTGCTGCTCTGTTTTTCTTCAATCGTCTCCATATTTCTCCTACTTGACTTTTTTTCTTGTATTTACTTTCGATTTGACTCATTATTTTAGCTCCTTTAATGTTGGCTGTGAGCTTTCAGTTTATGCCCAGCATATGATTTATTTAACATACCTTGCTCTTATTCTTGGATCAATAAATGAAGAAAGTATATCTACCAACATCATAATAATGCAGAATAATGATGCTAAAAATATAACTGTCGCCATTACCTGCGGGATATCCTTCATCCTTATTGCTGTCAATATAAGCGTCCCTATTCCCGGGATGGAAAAGACCGCCTCTGCTACAACAGTTCCTCCCAGCAAGGCTCCTAATTCCATTCCAGCTACAGTTATTACCGGTAACAATGCATTTTTTAGTGCATGTTTCCAAATAACTGTTCTTTCAGTTGCTCCCTTTGCTCTGGCAGTTCTTATATAGTCTTGCCTTATTGTTTCAAGCATGGTTGTTCTTGTCATTCTTAATAATTGGGCTGCAAAAGGTATTGAGAGTATTATTGTGGGCATTATGAAGTGTGCAAAACTTCCTACTCCGTTTGATGGAAGCCATCCTAGCTTCAGTGAAAATAATATGATCATCATAAGTCCAAGCCAAAATCCAGGTATTGATGCCATTAGCATCGCTGCTACTGTGCTTATAAAATCTACAGTTGAATATTGCTTTACTGCTGATAGAATTCCTAACGGTATACCCAACACTACTCCTGTAATTACTGCTAAAAGTGCTATTGTCATTGTTGTTGGAAATCGGGTAAATATTTCTTTAAATACAGGATTGCCTGTCCTGTATGAATTCCCGAAATCTCCTGTTGCTGCTTTGGCTACATAGTTTACGTATCTTACAAGGAATGGTTTGTTGTAACCAAGCTCATTATTTAAGCTATCAACTGCTTCTTGCTTTGCCGTTTGGCCCAAGATTAACCTTCCTGGATCCCCGGGTGTAAAAGACATAATTGAAAACACTATGAATGATACCCCTAAAATTATTGGAATCAGTAATATTATACGTTTTAAAATGTACTTATGCATATTTTCCCACTTCCTTATTTTGTTTTATTACATATAATATTAGTTTCCTATTATCTAATTACTTTTCCAGCACATATACCTGTTATAGTGTCATCTTTTACTGCAATTTTACCATTTACCAGAACATACTTTACTCCTTCATTTGGAGCAGATGGATTAATAAAGTCTGAATTTGCTTTAAGATTTTCATAATCTAAAATAACTAAATCTGCATCATAACCCTCTTTAATTATCCCTTTAGTGCTAAATCCTGCTATATCTGCAGGCATTGAAGTCAATTTTCTTATTCCTTCTTCTAACGAAACTATTTTTTTATCTCTTATATATTCACTTAGTATTTTAGTAAATGTTCCTGTAAATCTTGGATGTCCTGCAGGCAATTGCTCGTTAATGTATATGGCATCAGTTCCTCCCATTGTAAATTTGTATGCCATGATTCTTTCTATATCTTCATAGTCCATCATGAAATATACAGCACCTACATTGCCTTCATTTTCAATTAGCAAATCAAATATTGTATCGTATGGATCTTTATTTAATTCTTTTGCTAGTTGAGCTATTGTCTTCCCACACAATTCTTTCGTCGTTGGCGCTTCAACTATAAGAACGCCGTCAAGTCCACAGCCATAAATAAGATTCTCAAAATCGACTTGATTGCTCATTAGCAATTGTTTTATTTCATGTCTGATTTTTTTATCTTGAAGCTTTTCAAGCAGTTTTGAGAATCCATCAACTGCATAATTAGGAGGAAGTGCACTCATTAAAGATGTAGCTCCTGCTTTATATGGATATTGGTCCAATCTGACCTTAATTCCCTTAAAATTAGCTTCTTCAATCAGTTTTAATGTTTCTTTTGATTTTCCCCAGTTTTGTTTTCCTGCGATTTTATGATGAGAAATAACTACAGGCAATTTAGCATTTTCGCCTATTCTTATAGTTTCCTTTACGGAATCAATCACAAAATTGGATTCACTTCTCATATGTGAAGTATATATGCCACCGTGCTCAGAGACTATTTTACATAATTCTGTCAATTCTTCCTCTTTTGCATATACTCCCGGTGGATAAATAAGCCCTGATGACATGCCTATTGCCCCTGCTTCCATTGCCTCCCTGATTAAAGCTTTCATTTTCTCCAGTTCTTTATCGCTCGGCTTTCTATCTTCATATCCCATAACTTCGGCTCTTATTGTCCCATGTCCAACCAGAAATGCAATGTTTGTTCCTAAATTACTTTTTTCTATTTTGCTAATAATGTCTGGAGGCCTTCGAGAAATTACAGCCAACTCATTGTATTTTTCACTTGGAATATACGGTTTCATTTGTCTTACTATCTCATCAGATAATGGTATCAGGGATAAGCCGCAATGACCGGTAACTTCAGTTGTAATACCTTGTTTCAGCATATTTGTTGCTCTTGTTTCCACTAATAGAACAAAATCACTATGGCTATGAAAATCAATAAATCCAGGAGTAATTATTAGCCCTTCTGCATTAATAATTTCTTTTGCTTCACTTATTTCATTTTCGCAGCAACTTCCTACAAATGTAATCTTTCCATCTTTTATCCCTATATTTCCTTTATATCTTTTTTCTCCTGTTCCATCTACAATAATCCCGTTCTTAATTATAATATCAAACATTTATTAATCTCCCAGTACTTTGTATTTTTATCCACAACCCATAGCTTCCGCCTCTTTATTGGAAGCTGCACCTACATTAATAAACCTGAGAGCCTCCTGGTTCCCTACTTCACGGCAGTAGATGCCACCCAGATTGCCCCAGTTCTCTTATTGAAAATCCTAACTATCCTTTTATAAAGTTTAAATCATGAAGGTTGCTTTAAGTCAATTAGTAAAATTAAGATAATTATAAACAAAAAACAAAAAACCTGAAGTTAACTTCAGGTTTTTTGTTTTTTGTTTACCTATTTTATGCCTTTTTTCCAAAATAGCTCCAAAGCCCAATCTTATCTCCTTTCTGTAAGAAAGACTCATTTTCTCCATTGTTCAAGACCACACAGCCAAAATCCTGGCAATCCACTTCCGTAAAGATGTTTGCTAAGCTATTTTTGATCTTATCTAGTTTAAAATAAGGGGAAAGACCGCACTTCATCAGTTTCGGTACCCCATTTCCTGCTAAATACAAATAAACACCTAGATAGCTGCCCCCAACTTTTAGTTTCTCTTGTAAGATTTCTATGGCGTATTTTTCTTGGGTAAGATCCACAGTGGGACTGCATATTTTATCGATGATCAAATCCACGGAATTATTTTTAAGAGGCACCTGGGTAAATTTAGTGCACATATAGATCAATTTTGCCTTGGATCCATTCATTTCTATGTTTTTTCTACTATCACGGAGAAATTCAATCTCCTCTTCCACCATTATATAATAATAACCTTCGGGCAATAAAGAACATAGTTTAATGTCTAAGACCCCGATTCCTATATCATGCTTTAGGATAATTTTACTGGACACTTTTACAGATTCATATCTATTAAAACACCATTTTATGGTGCCCCAGATAAGCTTGACAACATTTAGGTCACTATTAGTAGCAACACTCATTTTTATCTCTTCGGGGTTAGGTCGGTTTGACTGTTTATCCAGATCATCTACTATTAAGATTCCATCATCAATTCTGGCCGAGAATCCACAAGGGCAACTTAATGTCCCCCAGTTGATCTCTCCATTCTCTATTTTTCCCTCAATAATCACCAGAGGAACCAGACATGTAGGGCAATAAAGATATTCCAGAAAATCTATTGGTACTCCCACTGTTTTGTTCTGTTGGGAGTGGTGGGTTTTTGATTCTTCAATTTTCGTACACAATTTAGTAATTTTATCATCCAGTTTATTCCGCTCCAATAGAAGAATTTCTCTTTTGTCTCTAAACATCTTGAGAAAATACTCATTATTTCCAAAGTTAAAGCTTTCATTTATGACTTGATATAAAATGATACTCTTTATTTTTGCAAGCGAAAAATCTAGATCTTTGAGCAATTTTACATTCTCGAGGTTTTTGGAACACTCTTCGTCGAAGTCATATTGTTTGTTTTTCCTATTAGGCATTAATAATCCCTGTTTCATATAATACCTGACAGTTGATTCGGATACATTATGCTTTTTGGCAAAGCTACGTATCTTCATGTCATCCCTCCGTACGATTATGTTTATTTTATCATTTCCAGACATTATTAACAATACCCGAATTTGCATGTCACAGGGACGGAGTAATACAAGCAAAGCTAACTGCATTGGCAGTAAATTTAAAGAGGATAGCTAACCGGGCTTGTTGACAAATAGCACAAAAAAAGAGTGTTCTGGAGTTTTAAATACTCGGAACACTATGATTCAGCATGTACCTTTTTATTCAGTTTGTCAACAAGCCCAACCTGGTATCCTCTTGATGCATCCCCAGCTTGCCGATGAGGTTATCTTGACCGAAGAGCTCGGCGCGGATCTCTATCAGATACCGTGTGAAGTCGGTTAGGTTGTCGAACTGCACCGCATGTCCGGCATCATTCAACGTATACCAGCACTTCTTTGGCGCTTCGACGCGGTCGTAATACTCCCGTGCCAGCGGATAGGGCGTCTGCCAGTCGTTGTCGCCGTTAATCTGATAATAAGGGACGGCGAACTCCGTGCCGAGCTCGTCCAGCCTCCACTTATCAAACTCAGGGCTCTTGCAGAAATCGAGGAACAGATTGACGGTGTTCTTTTTGCCGAATCTGCGCTGCAGCACCTCACACACCGTGTTTTCCGGCGAGGTGAGCATGATGCGCAGAAACAAAAGCATAGCCTTTACGCGGTTGCGGAACTTGAACGAGGCAATGCCGTATTTCGTAATTGCGGAGATGTAGACCTTCTGAAACTCCTTGTCGTGGAAGGAGATCTTGCCCTCGCGTTCGAGTTGCTTGACCTTGATGAGATTCTTGTTCATCGCCTCATCACCGGCCGCCTCGGACATGGCCAGCGCGCGCTCATAGCCGAGCTGAAAATTCTTTGTGGTGTCGACGACCTGTCCGGTGCCGATAAACGCGGAGAAGAGCTCCGGGTATTTCAACACGAGCTGCGAGCCGAGCGCGCTGCCCCAGCTCTGGCCGAGGACAACGATGCGATCCTGCCCGATGCGCTTGCGAATGTATTTCGCGACCTCGCATGCGTCTTCGATCATGCGCTCCATCGTAATGGTCTTCTTCACTTCCTCCGCATCCGACTCGAACCGCGTTTTGCCGGAGGCGCGCTGGTCCCAGTTGACGACGGTGAAATGCTTTTCCCATTCCTTCTGGTAGAAATGTGTCAGATTGATCACCGCCCGGCCCGCCGTGGAGGAAGAACAGGATCGGATTGCCGCGGTCTTCGCCGCGGATCTGAATCCACTGCGGGATGCCACCGATCATGACCTTTTCGCTAATCTGGATGCCGTTCGGTGTGTCGATTTTCAGTTCGCGCTTGATCTTGTTACGGCTGACTTTGAGCACACCGGCGGCGACACCGGCTGTCACTGCGACGGCGGAGAGGACGTAAAGGGTGGTTTCGACTATCATGGGGGGAACCTCCTTGTATTTTTTATTGTTATATAGTTATTTTAAAAATGCTGTAACCGTTGAAATTAAAGGGTTCTTAATTAAAATATCAAACATTTATTAATCTCCCATTTACTTTGTATTTTTATCCACAACTCATAGCTTCCGCCTCTTCATTGGAAGCTGCACCTACATTAATAAACCTAGGAGCCTCCTGGTTCCCTACTTTACGGCCGTAGATGCCACCCAGATTATTCCAGTCCTCTTATTGAAAATCCTAACTATCCTTTTATAAAGTATAAATCATGAAGTTTGCTTTAAGTCAATTAGTAAAATTAAGATAATTATAAACATAAAACAAAAAACCTGAAGTTAACTTTCAGGTTTTTTGTTTTATGTTTACCTATTTTATGCCTTTTTTCCAAAATAGCTCCAAAGCCCAATCTTATCTCTTTTCTGTAAGAAAGACTCATTTTCTCCATTGTTCATGACTACACAGTCTCTTTTTATAGCGGGGGTCCATTGCACTCAAATTAATAAATAATTTCTCTTGTCTATGCAATGTATTCTCTCTAAACATAGCAAAAATAACCTCAAATCACAGTACTAGACCTTTTCGGTAGTATTGATTCATTTCTGCTTCCGGCACCATGTTGCCGCCAGTTGCCCATACAATATGGGAAGCATTCAGCATTTTGCCTTTTAAACCTTGATTTTCTAGATATCTTTGCCCTGCTTCCGTCATAAACAACTTAAATACCCCTGGGGCACCTGCCAGTGCTGAAGGTTCAACGTATATGTCTTCTGTATCTGCCAGAGCGCTTAACAGCCTATATAACGTATTGTCGTTTACAGTGTAAATGCCACTTAACAAATTTTCCATTGTTTTTCCAACAAATCTTGACGCTCTGCCCACGGCTAGTCCATCCGCAGCAGTGATGTTGTCAATTCCAAAATCCTGTACACTTACTTTATCGTGTTCCCCGATCATGCATCCAATCAACATACAAGGTGAATGAGTGGGCTCAGCAAAGAAGCAATGCACATGATCCTTATAAATTTGTTTTAGTCCAAACGCCACTCCGCCGGGTCCTCCTCCGACACCACAGGGCAGGTATACAAATAACGGGTGGTTTTCATCCACAGTAACATTTAACTCTTGAAGCTGATCTTTTAATCTAAGTGCTGCAACTGCATATCCTAGGAATAAATATTTAGAATTCTCGTCATCTACAAAATAGCTATTAGGGTCTTTCTTGGCCTGTTTTCTACCTTCTTCTACTGCTTTGCTGTAGTCCGACAGATATTCAATCACAGTGACCCCAATACTTCCGAGAAGGTCTTTTTTCCATTGCTTGGCATCTGCCGACATGTGTACAGTTACGTTGAACCCGAGTTTAGCACTCATTATGCCAATACTTAATCCCAAATTTCCTGTTGAACCAACTACAATCGAATAGTGAGAAAAGAGCTCTTTAAATTTATCGCTGTCTAAAATTGAATAATCATCTTCCCTGGTAAGCATTCCAAATTCGAAAGCTAAATCTTCCGCATGCTTAAGCACCTCATAAATTCCGCCTCTTGCCTTGATTGACCCAGAAATAGGGAGATGACTGTCACACTTTAGCAACAAGTTTTTACATATTATTTTTTGGTTAAACATTTCCTCCATATGCTCTTTCATTCGAGGAATTCTGATTGTAGGCGACTCTATAATCCCGTTTCTTTCGTTTGTTTCCGGAAATGCTTTTGCTATGTAAGGTGCAAATCTTTTTAGTCGTTCCTCCGCATCCAATAAATCCTCTTCAGTTAAAGGAATCTTTGAAATGGCATCGGTATATGCTTGATAGTTCGGATTTGTCCAGAATACTTCCTTAGTATTGATCATTTCAGTTAGCAATGGATACTCCTGCTGCCATAGTTCAATACTTTTTCCTAAAATCATATTGATCCCCTCACTATTCTATTTTTACTTTCTTTACGTTTGTGATAACACTACTACGGATTGCATTATTGTGTCAATTCTCCTTCTATGTAAACAGCAATCAAAAAGACACATAGAAAAAAATGAAACCAGTAGGTCAATTTTAATGCAATTGACCTACTGGTTTGTGCATCTTTCCACCGATATTACTCAGTGAACCATTGACCCTTTGGTGATCCCATTGGATTCCATGATGTTCATTGGCGATTAGCAGGGGATGATAAGTTAAACATTTTCAGCTTATACTGTAGAGTTTGACGGGGTATTAATTGGTTGATGCTTTATATCTGGCTCTTGATTCGTCAATGATTTTTCCTAAGCATAGTTCGTCATAAATGATTAACATGTTCCATAGCATAATCATCAAAGAACCCTATCGGATCAAGCCTCCTTTGATCCCCATAGCCAGCAAGGGTATTAGAATGAAGTTAAGCAAAGCTGCACTGGAGCACTGATGGTGTGAGCCTTGGCCCGTTGACAATAATTTCGTCCTCGCGCTTCTCTACGACCCTAAGAAACAGGTCGGGATCTGGCTGATGTCGTCAATAATTGAGGATAACAAGGCATGGGGATCTTTGATTTCCCCTTTTAAATAATCTTTTTCTAATATTGTCTTTACAAAACCGAATCCGAAGCTGGACAGTACTTCCTTAAGAATTTCATCCTTACTACTAAAATGGTTATATATAGAGCTTTCACGAATACCAACTTCCTGCGCAATCTGTCTGACGGAGGTAGCACTAAATCCATTTTGAGAAAATAGAGTTAAAGCAGCATAAATTATTCTATCTCGGGTCCCGATTATTTCTTCAGACTTTACCAATGTTATCCCACCATTTCTTCTTAATCCTGTGCCACCTTATGGCTATGTATATTTAAAACTGTTTTGTCAATGATGTCAAGGAAAGATGGGCGAGGAAAAGACATCGAGTGCATGATATGACGGCGTAAAAAAGTCTTGACAATTTCATGATTATATAGATGAACGTAAGCTCCTCTCGGCTTATCAACTTGGTCAGTGGTCCTCAGACCGGGGATTTGACGCTGCCTACCTTCAGATTCCACCTCGCGACGGATATCCTTGCTTTATGCTACAGTCTAATGCTACCTTTACCATCGAGGACTCTTACCTCATAAGACAACTCCCATGGCTGGCAATATAAAATAAAGTTGGTTTTGTCTTAAACCCACTTAAATGAAGTAGTTTATAATTTTTTTTAACAGAGCAGTCATTAATGGCTGATAGCTGTCAAGTAATCTCTCCTCTTCACGACAAACTCTTCCCTTTATCAAGATACATACCAAACTCAAGTGCGGGTAGTCTTTCCCGATCGAATAGAACTACTCCTTCCCTTGTATCGCAGTTATCTGCTGAGTTTATTTCCCATTTATAAGAAAAGAGGTTGAAGCATTTGCTCCAACCTCTTCTCTAGTTCGTATACTTGTTCTTGTTCCCGATTACTTCGTAACCAACTCTAACTCAACTGGGATACTCGCGTCGACTTTCTCCCCTTTAGCTACTTTCAGGGCGATCTCTAACGAAGTTTTACCAATCAGATCAGGTTTCTGAGCGACTGTGGCTGCCATTTTTCCGTCTTTAACAGCTTTCACAGCGTCATCAGTAGCATCGAAACCGACCATCATGATGTCACTTTTACCCGCTGCTTGAATGGCACTGAGAGCTCCTAGAGCCATTTCATCGTTATGGGCGAATACAGCTTGGATGTCTTTATTTCCTTGAAGGATGTTTTCCATAACTTTTAATCCTTTTGCACGATCGAAATCGGCAGGTTGAGAAGCTACGACTTTCACTCCAGCTTTGCCATCCACAACATTATGGAAACCTTGACCCCGGTCACGTGCTGCTGATGTTCCGGCAATCCCTTGTAACTCGACAAGGTTTCCTTTATCGCCTAAGGTTTTTAGGATATAATCAGCCGCCATGCTGCCACCTTTGACGTTATCAGAGGCGATATGGGAAACCACTTTGCCGCCATTGGAAGCTCGGTCAACCGTGATCACAGGGATGTTGGCTTTGTTAGCCGATTCGACGGCTGATACAACCGCTGCACTGTCGGTTGGGTTAATCAGAATCACACTGACTTTTTTCTGAATCAAATCTTCAATATCGCTGATTTGCTTAGCGGTATTATCACGAGCATCTAGAACTATCAGATCTGCGCCAGCGTCCTTAGCTGCTTTTTCAGCACCTTCTTTGAGGGTTACAAAGAAGGGGTTGTTCAACGTTGAGATCGAAAAACCAATCGTTACCTTATCTGCCGGTTTAGGTGCTTCTTTATTCTCTAATTTGGATTCAGTCGTTCCACAACCAATCAAACTAATGGACATAAGAACTACGAGGATCATCATCCATAGACTATTCTTTCGTTTCATTTTTTCCTCTTCCTTTCTATTAGGGTGGTCTAGCCACCATGTTTTAAAGAATGGTAACAATGATTCTAAACTATAGACTTCAAGGACCGTTTCTAAGCCTGTGCATCCTCCCCCTCTAAGAGAACCTATATTCCACAACTGACGAAACCGTCGCTCCATTCAGTTGGAAATCCGCAATTTTACCCTTCTGCTATTTCCCTTTCGACCGATCCAGCAGAACCGCCAGCAGAATGACCCCGCCTTTGACGACCTGTTGGTAAAAAGATGAGACATTCAAGAGATTTAAGCCGTTATCGAGAATCCCTATAATCATGGCCCCTATTAAGGTACCCACAATCCACCCTTTACCTCCCGTGAGACTCGTGCCCCCTAAGACTACGGCCGCAATCGCATCAAGTTCATACGATGCTCCTGCCGTCGGTTGAGCGGAATTCAAGCGCGAAGTCAGGATAATCCCACTCAAAGAAGCCATCAAACCGCTCATACTGTAAACAAGGATTTTGACTCGATTCGTATTAATTCCAGAAAGACGAGTTGCTTCCTCGTTTCCTCCCAAGGCGAAAACGTGGCGTCCAAAGGATGTGAATTTCAAAATGACATAGAGTACCCCAAAGGCAACTAACATCCAGATCACGGGCATCGGAATTTGGAAGAGGTACCCTCGTCCAATCATGCCAAAAGAGTCTGGGAGTCCGGTGATCGGTTTACCTTCTGTATAAACCAAGGTTAAGCCGCGGAAAATCGTCATGGTCGCCAGCGTGGCAATAAACGGTGCGACTTTTCCACGAGCAATGACAACCCCGTTTATGGTTCCCATCAAAGTCCCAGACAGTACGGCTACCCCAATGGCCAGCCAGGAGTTCCCGCCTGTAGCCATCATCCCTGCAGCAAAGGCACTGGAAAGGGCGATGATCGAACCGACAGAGAGGTCGATCCCTCCCGTCAGAATGACAAAGGTCATTCCGTAGGCAATCAAGGCATTAATCGAAACCTGCCGGAGTACATTGAAAATATTACCCACGGTCATAAAGTCTGAATTGATAATTGATAAGATGAAAACGATGAGAATCAAACCCACAAGGGGTCCCATACGCTGCAGAATTCCACTTTTATCCATGACTTTTCCCATGACTTTTCCCTCCTGTAGCCGCCATCATAATCGTTTCCTGAGTCGCGTTTTCGCGTGTGAATTCTCCAGTGATTCGTCCTTCATGACGAGTACTCGATCGCTCATTCCGAGGACCTCTGGAAGTTCTGAGGAAATCATGATGATGGCCACCCCTTTTTGAACGAGCTGATTCATTAAATCATAGATTTCACGTTTTGCCCCGATATCCACACCTCGAGTCGGTTCATCTAGGATTAAAACATTCGGCTGAGTGGCCAGCCACTTACCAATCACGACTTTCTGCTGATTACCCCCACTTAAAGAGCTCACCCCTTGTCCAGAATGATGGACTTTGACGTTCAATTTCTTAATGCTCTCGTCCACAAATTCCCGTTCAGACCGATGACTGATAAACCCAAAGCGCGACAGGGACCGTAAGTTAGGTAAGGCTAGATTTTCTCGAACCGAAAGATCAGTGACAAGGCCTTCCCCTTTCCGATCCTCCGTAATCAAGGCCAGACCGGCCTTAATTCCCTCAGCAGGGCTCGTAATCTTCACCGGTTTACCATTCACGAAGATCTTTCCTTGATACTTCCCTACGCCAAACAGCGCTTTGGCTAATTCTGATCGTCCAGCACCCATTAAACCTGCAATTCCCAGGATTTCTCCAGCTCGTACACTGAAGTTAATATCACAGAGTTTTCCTTCTTGAGCTAGCCCTTCCACACGAAGACGCTCTTCCCCAATTTTAGCGTCTACCTTAGGAAAACGCTCTTTGATCTCCCTGCCAACCATCATCTGCACTAGCTCATCCATCGTTGTCACGTTTGTATCTCGGGTACCTATATAACGCCCATCCCGTAACACAGTAATCCGATCACTGATTTGAAAAATTTCCTCCATACGATGGGAAATATAGATCATTCCCACCCCTTGGGTTTTCAAGGTCGCAATGAGCTGGAAGAGTTTCTCGATTTCTCGTTTGGTCAATGCCGCCGTCGGCTCGTCTAGAACCAGAATTTTGGCGTGCATGGAAAGCGCTTTGGCAATTTCCACCATTTGCTGCTGTCCAACTGAAAGTCCCCCCACTAGGCTATCTGAGTTCAAATCCATCCCAAGTTGCTGTAAATAGCTCTTCGCTTCTGAGCGCATTTTGGGCCAGTTAACAAAGCCCGTTCGACCCCATTTAAATTCACGTCCTAAAAACATATTTTCTTGGATGGATAGATCAGGGATCATGTTAAGTTCCTGATGGATGATCGCCACTCCCAGAGCTTGGGCAGTTCTAGGCGAAGAAGCCAAGGACTCGGTTCCGTGAATTCGAACTGATCCTGCATCCTTACTATAAATCCCAGAAAGGATTTTCATCAGGGTTGATTTACCCGCGCCATTCTCTCCCATCAAGGCATGGACTTCCCCTTGGCAGAGCGAAAATTGAACATTTTCTAACACCTTGACTCCACTGAAGCTCTTATTGATGCCCTCCATTGTCAAGAGTTCAGTCATACCTGAATCCCTCCTTTGAATTTTTAGAAGATGACGCCAGCCTCAAGGACGACATTGGCAAAGGGAGTAAACTCACCCGTGCGGATCACAGCCTTAGCATGAAGAGTTAAAGCTTTCAACTCTTCATGAGTAATGACCTTAATCTGAACACCGGGTAACACTGCGACCAGCTCTTCCTTTTTGGTAGCGCTTGCTGATCCCATTTCTTGCGCTACATAAGCCTTTTCCACACACATTTCCTGAAGAACGGTCTCCACCGTTTCAATGAACGATGGGACACCTGCTTTTAAAGCCAAGTCAATCCTTTTGACATGAGGAGGAATGGGTAAACCTGCATCCGCTATGACGATCCTATCCATATGCCCAAGCTCGCTAATTACTCGGGAAATTTCACTGTTTAAGATGCCGATCTTCTTCATTTTCGTCCCTCCTGAAATACGCTTCTACCTCAGCCAACGTTGGCATCCCGCCCTGAGCTCCAAATTTAGTCACGGCCAGGGCCGAAACCTGAACTGCAAATTCCGTGGCTTCTCGTATCGATTTCCTTTGGGCTAGAGCATACGCCAAGCCCGCATTAAAGGCATCTCCCGCTCCCGTAGTATCCACCACAGGAACCTTATGACCTGCAACTACCACCAAGCTGCCGTCTTTTTCCATGAGAGCAACTCCCTCAGCTCCCAGAGTCGTGACACAACACGAAACTCCAACCTCCAATAAGTTCTCAATTCCTTGAGCAATCGTAGACTCTTCGGACATCCTTGTCAGTAAGGCGAGTTCGGAACGATTGGGGGTTAAATAATCAACCTTGCTGAGCAGATCTCGTGAAAGGCTTTGGGCTGGGGCAGGATTGAGCATCACGAGCTTCCCGTGCTTTCGTGCCAAGTTGATTGCATGCTCCACGGTCACTAGCGGAATTTCTAATTGTAAGAGCACAAGATCTGTTTCGGCAATTATTTCCTCATACTGATCCAAATCCTCAGGTAAACACTGGGCATTCGCTCCTGGAACCACCACAATACTGTTATCCCCCTCTGCTAGGAGAATCGAGGCAACACCTGTCGCTTCTGAATCGAGGACCTTAATGCTCGAGGTATTTACGCCATCCTTTTGTATGGCCTTCATGAGTTCCACTCCAAACGCATCGGACCCAACCGCTCCAATCATGGTTGTCTCCGCACCTAAACGGGCTAAACTCACCGCTTGGTTTGCACCTTTGCCACCGGGAACGAAATGAATTTCTTCTCCGAGAACCGTTTCCCCGCGTTTAGGAGCACGCACGGCTTTGACGACCAAATCCATATTTAAACTACCAATAACGACAATCTTGGGTCGCTGATCCATTTAAGTCTCCTCCTATTGGGTCGATTTTCTGGGAATTAACGTGACGTCCAGCTCAATGAGCGTATTCTCATGGCTCCCACTCTCAATCTCGTCCAGCAAAATCCGGGCAGCTAATGCTCCCATTTCATAGACGGGCTGGGCAACTGTCGTTAATTCCGGTTCTGTAATCTCTGTCAAGCTAATTCCATCGAACCCACAGACTTTGACTTGTTCTGGGACTCGGATTCCTCGTTCATGCAAAGCTTTGAGAGCTCCTACCGCCATGAGATCATTTCCAGCAAAAATACCATCCAGATCAGGATGACGGGCTAGAAGCTGTTCTACAGCGTTCCGACCACTCTCGATATCAAAGTTCCCGGAAACCATCAGACTGGGCGAATATCCACTCATCCACGTACTTTTTCTTAAGGACTTTGATATAAGAACTTTCTTTTAAGCCTAGATCATCTGAGTTGCCTAAGATAACTGTCAGGCCTTTCTTATGGGCTACATCTTCGACACCGCGGGCCAAAGCAGGAAAAAACGGATTCAAAATATCCGGCAAGATTAAGGCAATGATCCCCATCTTCTTGCCCGCTAGGCCCCGAGCTACAGCATTGGGCTCATATTGCAGTTGCTCAATCGCCTTCAGGACTTGTCCTGCAGTTTCGGGATTTACAGAGTCCGTTTTGTTAATCACTCGGGAGACTGTAGCCACAGACACCCCCGCTAAACGAGCAACATCTCTAATCGTCGCCAATCGGCACACCCTCTATCCGTTCATTGTAATCGGTTACATTTTTTATATCCCTGTTTCTATATCCTGCTTGTATATATCTATAGTTCTGCTTCATACTCCCTCGGAGAAAGGCTTTATATTGGCCACTTTTGCTAACTTCATAAAGTTTTGGTACTTTACTATTGGGACATAAAACCCACATGTAAACGGTTACATTTCTAATATTATTTTAACTTTTACAGAACGCACTGTCAATCCCTATCCCCAATTTTCTGAATTTAGATTGCTCTACTACCTTCTGCCCCTTTTAAAGACTGGGCTATCGATTGGAATTAATAAAAACGTTTTAAAGCCCCGCGGTCCTTGTAAAGACCGTGGGGCTATGCTAATCGGCAATTCCTTATGTTTAAACGGAAGGCAACAGTATCTCCACCCGAACCCCACGCTTACTCCGATTTGTTGCGGATATCTTCCCTCCATGCTGGTCAAGGATGCGGTGCACGACGGATAACCCTAATCCAGTCCCTTTTTCCTTCGTCGTAAAAAACGGATCATAAATATAGGGCATGGCATCTGGAGAAATACCAGGTCCTTCGTCACTAACAGCGAAGCCTACCAAGCCATCCTGCTGAACTCCCTCTAGATGAATCACACCACCTTCCCCCTGAGCATCGATGGCATTAAGTAAAATATTAAGTATGACTTGCTTCATCTGATCCGGGTCCACCTCAACCTCTTGCCTGTCAATAGAATTTCGAGCTTGTTCTAATTCAATATTTTTTTGCCACAGAGTTGGTTGGATCAAGGAAACTTCTTCATCCAAGAGTTTCCCTACCGGAATTCTTTCTCGTACCAGTTCTTTAGGACGAGCAAAGGTCAGGAACTCGCTCATTAAGCGATTTAACCGTTCACACTCTTCCAGAAGTACCCGGCAGTATTCCGTAACGACCCCATCGTCGCTTTTTTCCTGGGCGAGCATTTGGATGCTCACTTTCATTATCCCTAAGGGGTTGCGTATTTCATGAGCTAAGCCGGCACTCATATGCCCCAGTGCAATTACTCGTTCCGTTTGCCGAATCTCACCCTCTAATCGTTCGCGTTCCTGCCCTTCTCGCTTTAACTTCTCTACCAACTCTTTTTGAACCGTTAAAGCTCGCTGGTATTTGCGTTTGGCCTTCCGCTCCTCTTCAGTCAAGAAGCCTGTTAACCAGCCGATGACGTTAATTAAGCCGACTTCTACCCATTGTGTATACTTAGCGGCTGGTGTCATAGTATGCTGAAAATGCGTCATGAGCGGTAGGAAAAGCAGCGTGATGACAAAACTAGATATGATCCCTCCTGCAGGTCCAAAACGCATAGCCGCATAAATCACCGGGAGATAATAGGCGAATTGCAGAAGAATGTGATAATCCACTTCGTAATGATAATTCGTATAGTGAATAATTGTCAGAATCGCCACGACAAGCCCTATAGCAATCAGGTCAAACAGAGTCCGGGCACGATTTTGGGCAGGGGGTTCGTTATTTAGCAATAATGCTCCTCCTTCTGTTATACCATACAGTAATTTGCTAAGTAGCACGGCGGTTCCTGAGACCGCCGCATTTTTCATCGCGGAAATGCCACTGTTTCACAAGCTACTTGTACTGCATCCATAGTGACTAAACATTCGTCTAGCTAGCTGAACAGTTACCCAGGAAGGGTAAGCGTACAATGAAACATATCCCACTAGGTGAAGCAACTTCGATTAGGTTCAGGAGATTGATGACTGCACCTGGGGGTATAGCAACGCGCAATAGTGTTCCTGGCAGTTGATCGCAATGTGGTGGACGGCAACACGCAGCCGTCTGTGCACCTAGGGTAGTTGTAAAATTTCTTTGGAAAAGCATAATTATTACCCCTCTCTTTCGTGTGACCGTTAACTCGGTCCATAAGATTAGAGATGAGAAGGACAGGAACGTAATAATACTACCTTACCTACTCCATTTTATGTTGTTTGTCCTAAAAGGTTACTTCCTTTCAAATCCCCCAGTGAGGATCAATCCCGTATTTCTCTAAACGGTATAAAAAGGCATGTCTAGAAAGCCCTAAACGTTTGGCAGCCTGACTTTGATTCCCTCCCGTTTGTTCCATGGCTTGCTGGAGAAAGGATTTCTCGATTTCTTCCAGTGAAACCCCCTCTCGAGGTAGCACAAAGAGTCCGGTGCTCTTTTCCTCTTTTGAGATGGTGTTATAAACGAGCAACCCGTCCACTCCGATTACTGCCTCCTGGGAAATAATAGCCATGCGTTCCACCACGTTTTCCAGCTCACGCACGTTTCCCGGCCAGTCATAAGCCATAAGTTGAGTAAGGACTCCTGGACCAAGAGTCTTGCCTTGCCCATACTTTAGTTTCTTTAAGAAATGTTCAGCAAGATAAGGGATATCCTCCCGACGTTCCCGTAAGGGAGGAATAGATATAGGAAAGACACTAAGACGATAGTACAGATCCTCCCGAAAACGCCCTTTCTGAGCTTCTTTTAGTAAATCCCGGTTCGTCGCCGCAATAATCCGCACGTCCACCTTGATCGTTTTCTCACCGCCGACTCGCTCAAACGTCCGCTCTTGAAGAACCCTTAACAACTTAGCTTGAACATTAAAGGACAGTTCGCCGATCTCATCGAGAAAGAGTGTGCCATCATCAGCTAACTCGAATCGACCCGACTTGCGAGCATGAGCTCCTGTAAAAGCTCCTTTTTCATGTCCAAACAGTTCGCTTTCCAGCAAGGTCTCTGTCAATGCAGCGCAATTCACTCGAATAAATGGCCCATTAACGCGTGGACTTAAGGTATGTATAGCATGGGCTACTAATTCCTTTCCCGTCCCCGATTCCCCTTGAATAAGCACCGTTGCAGGAGTATTGGCGACTCTCTCCACTAAGTGTTTAACTGCTTGCATCGCGTCACTGTTTCCCACTAGTTGCCACCCATCACTTTGGACCTCTCCCTTTAGGTAATCCACCTGCTCACGCAGGCTTTCCACTTCAAAGGCCTTAGCGACAGTAATGAGAAGTTCTTCAATATCAAAGGGTTTCATCAAATAATCGTGGGCTCCGGCCTTCATGGCCTCGACCGCCGTTGCGGTACTTCCGTGAGCAGTCATCATGACAATCATTAAATCCGGATAATGCTCTTTCAGCGTCTTAAGAAGACTTAGACCATCCATCTTCGGCATTTTCAAATCCAAAAGGACAAGATCCGGACGTTCTGCCAAGGCTCGTTCTAAGGCGAGTTGCCCGTCCTCCGCTGTCTCCACATCATAGCCGGCTTTACTTAATGCTCGTTCTAAAACCCAGCGCATATTCGCTTCATCATCTGCAATTAAAACCCTTCGCATAGTCACTCTCCTCAATTGCGGGATTTCCCACAGCATAGTGTGGGAAATCCCACAGTTTTTTAACCTAAAACCCTTTAAAAGTATATTTTTTCGGTCCCTTTAAGCCATTGATCACTATCGATTGTAAATTTTCTTTTTTAAACTTTAGCATCTTTTCACCATAGTGCTAATAACAGAATTTGCGTCTTTGGTAATAGTATTCGTTCTGGACGCTACTCTTAAAGCATTAAGTCGTCATACTCTCGATGTTCAGCTTAAGCTTAAACGAGCTTACTCGAATTTCAAGTAGTTTAAACTCGAATATAAATATCGAATATCGAACTTGGCACAGCTTTTGCATATATCCTAATCCAGGATAAATTTTTAGGAGTGTGCTCAATGAAAAAGAAATTATTGTCTTTTATAGTATTAGCCCTTTTCTCACTATTAGTTTTTACCCTTCCCGCATTAGCAGATTCAAAACCTGCCCCATCCAACAACATGTCTGATATGGACATGTCTGACAACCCTTCTTCTGAAGCTGCACACGGTGACTCTCCTTCATCCGAAGTGACCGTTGCCAAGGACGGCAAGTTCCAAGTGAGTGTACAGGTAGAACCTGAGCAACCCGCTCCGAATAAACCTGTTAACATCATGATTACCGTAAAAAACGAGGCTACTGGACAGCCTGTCCTCGATGCATCCGTGAATGTCGATTTGATGCTCATGGATAAAAGTTCACACAGTAACATGTCCGGAATGAGTGCGGACTCAGACACTACCCACAAAGGACAAGCAAAGCTCGACAGCATGGAACCAGGAATGTACTCAATCACTCTCACCCCAACGAAACAAGGGGAATGGAACCAAGATATTCATATCAGTTCTCCGACTCTTGGGGAAACCACCGTTACTATGCCACTTACCGTTACCAAGTCTGGTCCGAACTGGATCCTCATCGGAAGTGTTGGCGGAGCAGTCGTACTGGCAGGTATTTTTGCCCAAATCCTAAAACGTAAGCAAAATGCTTTGAAGGAGGTTCAAAAATGAGTCAATCAAAACAACCTAAATCCACACAAACTAGTAACTTTCTTAAGTTTAAACCTCTCAAAAGGTTTTTGCAAAGTTCACTGTATCCAGGTATTTTCCAATGGCTCGCTGTGCTTGTTTTCGCGGTCATCATGGTCGAAACTTTAGCGGGACCCACAAGCGCCCACGATAACTTCGGTACTGCCGCAACTTGGGTTCTTTGGTGGCCACTCTTACCTCTCTTCTTCTTTCTATTCGGACGGTTCTGGTGCGGCGTCTGCCCCTTTGGCTTGGTGAGTGATTTAACACAGAAGCTTTTTGGGGCCAACCGAAAAGTCCCGAATTTTCTAAGAAAATATGGACTATGGATCATTGATATCACCTTTATTTTTATAACTTGGTCTGACCACATCTGGGGGATAGTGGAATCTCCCCGAGGATCCGGCGCCCTCTTGTTACTCATCTTAGGCGGTGTAATGGTAACCGCAATGTTCTTTGAACGCCGTACCTGGTGCCGTTATTTATGTTTCCTCGGCAGTTTGTCCGGTAACTATTCCCGAGCCGGTATGCTAGAGCTTCGTGCCAACAGAGAAACCTGCAAAACTTGTACTACTAGAGATTGTTACAAGGGCAATACTAAAACACCGGGCTGTCCTATGTTTGAATTTCCGATGGCTATGGAAAACAATGCTAACTGTAATCTCTGTGGGAACTGTATCAAAAGCTGCCCACACGATTCTATCCGACTAACATCCCGCAAACCCACCAGTGAATTTTGGTCTATGACCAGGGCACATTTCGAAGAGTCTTTCTTAGCTATTGTTATCGTCGGGATTGTTTTTGTGCAGAATATTACCATGTTGGACTTTTACCAGTCCTACCTTAAGTGGGCCGAGCTGACATTGGGTATTAGTAAGGATATCGCCTTTACGATTATCTTTATAATTGCTATGACTACTCCGGTATTGCTACTTTTCGCAGCTACTGCAGTATCTAAGCGTTTCAATGGTGAAACTATGCGAACTGCCTTCGCACGTTTTGGATATGCTGTCATTCCGCTTGACCTCGCAGCTCACATGGCCCACAACTTGTTCCACCTATTGGCGGAAGGAAAATCAATCTACTACACGTTCATGGGGCTATTTGGAGTTCATCTTGAGGGGTCAACCGACTTTGTTTCTGACCCGATAATCCAAATAATGCAATACGTCTTAGTCATTGCCGGAACTCTTGGTTCTCTTTACACTGCCTATCGGATTGCTAAAAAGAACTATGGTACGAGTAAAGCCTTATCAGTTGCTATGCCGTATTTAGTTGTCATCTTGCTCTTCGGTATTCTGAATTTCCTTACGTTTACAGTGCGAATGGGAATGCGGATGTAGTACCAGAGAGCAGAGTTCGGAAGCCAGAGGTCAGATCGATTGCAAGATTGAAAAGACTCCAAGATTTTCATCTTTAAAAACTTAAAGAAAAACTCTATAATAATAAATTATCGCTTCCTTTTGAATCAAGTTCTTAGAAACATCAGGTGAAGCCTTAAGCTTCACCTGAACTATGGTTCCGATACTATCTATTGTTCCGAAATTAACTTTTATAAGGAGGAAATTCCATTGAATAACCGTGTGGAGAAAAACCAGAAATTTACCCAACCCAAAAAGAGCAACGCAGCGCTTTTCAGTATAGTTGGTCTAGTAACAGTAATAATAATGATAAGTGCCTATTTTGTATTTGCTAAAAGCGATAGTACTAGTTCCTCTGTCAAGGCAGCTGCGGACATCGGACAAACCATGAATTATAGCCAAAATGATAAACTTGAGCAAACGGTCGTCGAAAGCAAAGTTGAAAACGGAAAGGCAATCGTGACGACCCTAAGTGCAATTAAAGACAAAAAGTTTATTTGGACTGAGTATAAAGCGAATGGTAAGAGAATTCCATTGACAGCCTTTATCCAACCCGATGGAAAAGTCATGATGGCAGTCAGCTTTTGTGAACCTTGTAAGGGTGAAACCTTTCACATTACAGGTAACCAAATAGTTTGTAATGTCTGTGGAACGATCTGGGACCTTCAGACCCTCAAAGGAATAAGTGGTGGTTGTCAAACCTATCCCCCGGAAGCATTGACCTACACTTTAAACGGGGATAATCTAGAGATTCCGCAAACCGTATTAGATGCATGGGAACCTAGAGTTTAGTTTACGGAAAACTACCGATCATTGAATGAATAAGAATGAACGCACTCGTTTTACGGGTGCGTTCATTCTAACAAGTATGGGTACTCTATTCATTAATGACCATCCTTTGTAGGATAAACTTATGATTTAGGAGGAATATTGCTCTATGTCTTTAATAAAGGTTCACGAGGTCACTAAGACCTATAAAGGTGGGGACGGGGTTGTTGAAGCCCTAAAGAATATTAATTTAGATATTGCTGAAGGGGAATTCTTGGCCCTGATGGGTCCTTCCGGTTCCGGGAAAAGCACCTTGCTAAGTGTTCTAGGCGGGTTAAATCCGCCCACCTCTGGTAAACTCATGATCGATGATATTGATGTCTACGCCTTAGCACCTGAACAGTTAGCCGATTTTCGGCACGAGTACGTCGGCTTTGTTTTCCAACAATATCAATTAATTCCTTATCTTACAGCCCTGGAAAACGTCATGCTCCCTCTGGCTATAACCTCTCGCCCTGGTAAAGTACAACGAGATATGGCTCAAACTGTCCTCGATAAAGTTGGTTTAGGAGCCAAATCTCTACGATTACCGAATCAATTATCCGGCGGCGAACAAAATCGAGTCGCTATTGCTCGGGCGATCGTTAATGAGCCAGCTATTATCTTTGCTGATGAGCCTACAGGCAGTCTAGATTCGAAAACGGCAGTGGAGCTGTTGGAATTATTTCAATCCCTTAACCAAGGTGGTTTAACCATTATTATGGTGACTCATAACCAAGAAAACCTGGAATGGGTCTCCCGCGCAGTTTATATCCGTGATGGGGTTTTAGAGTCCTAAGGAGGGAAGATATATGCGTTTAACAGATATTGCGCTTCAAAACCTACGCCGCCGTAAAATGCGCTCTGCTTTATTGGTTCTCAGTGTCGTAATTGGGGTAGCTTCGATTATTTTCCTCTATACGACAACCCAAGCAATGAAAGAAGATGTCGCCAACAAACTCGATCAATTTGGTTCCAATATCCTCATCCTTCCTGACACCGGTGAAGCTATGACCTTTGGCGGGATAACGGTTGAAGCTCCAACTCAGGTCAAAGAACTAGACATGTCCCTTATTCCGCTTATGAAAACAATAAAAAATAAGGAAACGTTGGCTACAATAGCACCTAAACTTTTAGTCGATACTAAAATCAAGGGACAAACTATTTTGTTACTGGGAGTCGACTTCGAGCAAGAATTGCACCTTAAAAAATGGTGGAAGCTGAATGGTCTTGCCAAAAACCAAATCCCATCAGCCAACGAAGTCATCTTAGGGAGCGAGGTTGCTCAGTCCCTAGGCCTTAGCCCTAAGCAAACTATAACGATCAAAGAAAAGGATTTTACGGTGGCAGGGATCATCCAACCGACAGGGTCGACGGAAAATGACCAAGCTATTTTTATAGACTTAGCTGTACTCCAAAAACTGACTAATCGCCCTAATGCTATCAGCCTCATAGAAACTGCCGCTTTATGTTATACCTGTCCGATCGAAGAAGTAACTCAGCAGTTAAGTGCCAAACTACCTGGTACCAAAGTTACTGCTCTTAAGTCGACTTTAGAATCCCGAGATGATACAGTCAATAGGTTCAATTTATTTGCCAGAATTGTTTCTTTAATACTTTTCCTGGCCAGCAGTCTCGTCATAACTATGACTATGAAATCCTCTGTTGAGGAACGGACCCGGGAAATCGGTATCTTGAGAGCGATCGGTTTCCGAAAACGCCACATCATCCAAATCATTCTAACTGAGGCAGGCTTATTAGGGAGTTTGGGAGGGCTTTTAGGTTTCCTGCTTGGGATGGGTGCCGCGGTGCAGTATGGATCTATTTTAGTCAGGGCTCAAGTTCCGATTCCTTGGCAATCTAATTTGCTCGCCTATGCAATACTTGCCTCGCTTTTAATTAGTCTAATAGCAAGTCTTAATCCTGCTTGGAAAGCAGCTAGACTTGACCCAACTGAATCCTTACGCTACATGTGATACCAGAGGTCGGAGTTCAGAAGCCTGAGGCCAGATCGTGGTTTGATGTAAGGTTTTCGATGAGCGACCGTAGATCAGGTAGTGCTTCGAGCCCGATAAACAGAGGCCAGATGCGGTCGAATGTGTTTCGAAATACGATTCGCGGGACACATATGCGAAGTTCGGAGCGTGAAGTTTGAAGTCGAACATGGAACCTCAAGCTTCGACTTTCGACATTTATATAGGAGGGAAACATGACTTTAACAGATATTGCTATCCAAAACCTGCGCCGGCGTAAAGGTAAAACGACCTTTTTATTTCTAACATTTCTCTTGGTAATTGGCATAACCGTCACGCTGAATACGCTGGCTAAAAGCATGCAAGACGATTTACAAAAAAGTTTAACCGAATATGGTGCTAACGTCGTAATTACCCCCAAATCTGAACATTTTACCCTCAGCTATGGAGGACTCTCTGTTCCTGGAGTTGATTACGAAATCAAACATTTGGATTACGACGTATTCACTACGATTCAAACTAGTCAAGATCTTAATATCCGAGAAATTGCGCCCAAAATAATTGGTTCTGTCGCTGGAATTAATAAACGTTATCTTATCATCGGAGTCGACTTTCCCAGCGAACTAAAAATTAAACCATGGTGGCGTATTGAAGGACTTCCGCCTGGTGACCGAGAAGTTATTATCGGTTCTGATCTGGCACGCCAAGAAAATCTGGTGGTTGGGAGTACTCTAGAACTTAATTACCAGAAATACCCTGTTGTCGGAGTGATGCAGGAAACAGGTGGCTCAGAAGACAATGGAGTGTTCACGAATTTTACGACGTCACGAATAATTACCGGACTAGACTCCTGGTCCATGATCGAACTCAATACGGCTGAACCGGATAAAACTGCAGCCCGCATGAATGAACTTTTACCTGAGGCCAAAGTCGCTGAAATATCCCAACTGGTTCAGGGTACCAAAGAAAGTGTCGATCGTTTTTCAAGTTTCTCTCTAATAGCTTCCACTCTCTTAGGCGTTATTGGCGTGTTGATTGTATTCGTTACGACAATGGGTAACATTAACGATCGCGTTGCCGAAATCGGTGTCTTCCGAGCTATTGGTTTTCGACGTCGCCATATTCTATCTATTCTAATTCGAGAAATTGCCTTGGTTAGCCTTGCTGGAGGGGTTCTCGGGTATCTCTTAGGTGAAATCGCTCCCACTCTACTCGGTCCAATCGCTTTCCAAAAAGCCGTTTCATTTCAATTTCATCCCTTGATGGCTCTGGTTGCAGTAAGCGCCTCTGTCTTAATCGGGATTGTCTGTATTATTTTCCCGGCTAGGCGGGCTGTTCAGTTAGATCCCTTAGATGCACTTTCCTATATCTAGTGAAGAGGTGAAGTATGAAGAAAAACACAAAAATGCTTATGATACTAACGGTTGTAGTCCTATCCATTATGGCTTTGGCTATCCCTAGATTTACAGGCCCCTCCGAATTCCAGGTAACCAATCAATCGTTAGTTGCATTCGAAGAAGCGCAGAAATCTGGCAAACCAATTTTCTTGGAGTTTTATGCAAAATGGTGACCCAGCTGTAGGAGCATGGAGCCCGTGGTGCTGGCTCTAGAGAAAAAATATAGCGATAATATAAACTTTATTATAGTAGATGTTGATGACCCGCAAGGACAGGTTCTTGCTCAGCAATTTGACATCAACTATATCCCTGCCTTTTTTGTGATTGATCAACAAGGGCAAATCACATACAACGATACTGGTCCTCAAAGTAAAGCTACTTTAGAAAACGCCATAAATTCCGGAAGTCCAAACAATAGCTGGTACGAATCCTTCTTCAAAGAAACAATTCCGAATGCTTTGGATGAAGGCGGGTTGTTAATCTTGGCTCTTGTTTTCTTAGGGGGATTAATGACCAGTCTGAGTCCCTGTATCTTGTCGATGTTACCCGTCATGTTGGGATATATCGGTGGCTTGGAAAAGCCTACTAAAACAAAAGGTTTTATCACGTCCGTTTCCTTTGTCCTAGGTTTGGCCGTTACCTTTGCTATTTTAGGTATAGTAGCATCGTTATTAGGTAAAGTATTCGGCCAAATTGGCTCGACATGGCTTTATATTATTGGTCTATTTGCGATTTTGATGGGATTACAGCTAATAGGGGTTATCAATATCAATTTACCGGGTTTAAAGGCTATGCCAGAGAAAAAGGGTGGAGTTTTAGGATCGTTTGGAGTAGGTTTATTATTCGGTCTGGTTGCTTCGCCCTGTGCTACTCCTGTTTTAGCAGTTTTGATGACTTATGTAGCGGGGCAAGGTGTCCTTTGGTATGGGGCTTTGTTGCTCTTCATCTATGGGCTTGGCCACGGGCTACCGTTAATTATTGCGGGCACCTTTACAGCCGTTTTAAAAAGTTTACCCCGCTTACAAAAATGGGGCCACACTATTACGTATCTAAGCGGCGCCCTACTCATCATTTTGGGTTTATACTTCCTTGTACGCACTGGTTTAGCATAAATACAAGGATACAGCTGATTGACAGAATTGCCCAGGTCAGTTGTTTCCTCATATAATGATCTTAGATAAGTTTTGGGACTGAGAGGAGTTTATTTGTCTATGAGGATATTACTAGTTGATGATGAAAAAAAAATTACGACCGTTCTCAAAGCCTATCTTCAACAGGAAGGCTTTCAGGTAAGCACGGCCATTAACGGGCTAATCGCTTTAACCATGTTTAAAGAAAATCCTTTTGATCTGGTTATCCTTGATTTAATGCTCCCTGGTATGTCTGGGACAGAAATTTGCCGCGAAATCCGCAAAATATCCTCCGTCCCTATTATCATGCTCACCGCTAAAGTCGAAGAAGAGGACCGCATCCAAGGATTAAGTATCGGTGCAGATGATTACATTACAAAACCTTTTAGCCCTCGTGAAGTGGTTGCCCGCGTCAGAGCTGTTTTACGTCGGACCAATAACGAAACTGCACCCCTTGCCGACGTAATTTCCTATGATAATGGCCTCACCATCGATAACATCCAGCATGAAATCCGGCTTAACGATCAGGAAATCTTGCTAACTCCAACCGAATTTAAGATCCTTGGAGCCTTAGCGAAAAACCCTGGACGGGTGTTATCTCGAGGTCAATTGGTAGAAATTGTTCAAGGGCACGACTTTGACGGAGATGACCGTGTGATTGATGCCCATATTAAGAAGATTCGGCAAAAGATCGAAACGACTCCCAGCAACCCACAAATTATTATGACCGTTTACGGTATCGGCTACAAGTTCAATCCAAGTGCGGGGGGATAAGAATGCGCACAAAATTGTTTCTTTCCACCCTGATCATCGCGATAATTACTCTAACCTTCAGCATGCTTTCCGTGAAACTTGTCTTCAACCAACAGTTTAGTGTTTATTTAACCCAGGCGAATGAAACAACCTTAGAGCAGTTACCCTTGCGTCTGAGTGCCCTTTATCAGACCAAGGGTACTTGGAATCCTACGTCTTTGAATGAAGTTGCTCACTCCCTCCCAATGGGGACCGTTGTTACTTTGACAGATCCAAACGGTAAGCTTATAGCCACGTTAAGCAACACCATGGAAGATATGATGCATGGACAAAGCGGAATGGGCATGGGTATGGGTATGGGTATGTCCTCCTATTCCACTACAAATTGGAAAACTAAAGACCTTACGGTGACAGGACCCCTCGGGACTTTAGCCATCGCCCATGTCCGCTATCCAGCGACCGCCCAGATTCTCAATCCCCAAGATGTCCGCTTCCAATCCGCAGTCTTTCGCTCTCTACTCTTCGCTGGAGGATTGGCGCTTCTATTTGGGATTATTCTCAGTTACTTTACAAGCCGTCAACTCGTCGCTCCTCTCAAACGATTAACGAAAGCTGCTGATCGTATTGGCCATGGGCACCTTGACGAACGAGTTGACCTTCGCTCCAAAGACGAGGTAGGGCAACTCGCGAACGCTTTTAATATGATGGCCGACAATTTGGATCGACAAGAAACCCTCCGCAAACAGTTTACCGCCGATATCGCCCACGAACTGCGTACTCCCTTAACCTCGATCAAAAGCTATATTGAAGCCTTCCAAGATAACGTCCTTCCAGCTAATCAAGAAAATCTCTCCTCCATTCATGAGGAGATTGACCGATTAGTAGACTTGTCCAGCGATCTAAAAGACTTAAATGTAGCAGAAATCGGTGGGTTACAGCTAAACCTTGAACCTGTGGACTTAAAGCATCTTCTTGAAAAAATCATTCGCAGCCTCAATCCCCTCATCCAGGAAAAGGAATTAACTCTCAATTGGAACGCCCCGGAAGAATCCGTGACTACGTCCGGGGACGAGCGCCTTCTGACCCGGCTTTTCTACAATCTGGTGCATAATGCCTATCGGTACTCAAACTCAGGCGGTCAGATTACAGTCGTGCTTACAAAAATACCGGATTTTGCTGAAATTAAGATTAGAAACACAGGTATTGGAATTTCGGAAGACGACCTCCCTTTAATATTCGAGCGTTTTTACCGTACCGACAAATCCCGGACCCGTGAGACAGGGGGAACCGGAATTGGTCTGGCGCTGGTCCGCCAGATTACGGACCTCCATCAAGGTACGATCACCGTACAGAGTAAAGTCGGCCATGAGACTGAATTCATCGTCCGGCTTCCAAAAGAGATAAAAGTGGCTGAGGAATGAATCCTCGGCCACTTTTATTTAGAACATTTACGATATCAGATTCATATGTAAGCCCATTTGATTTGATCTCTGCATATCCCCAGAATCATTATTTTTCACTAAGTGCTTCCTTTACAAGGGATTGCAGAGCCGGATCCTTTAGCATAGCGGAAAAGGTCGTTTTCATTCATGGATCTGACATTATCTGTACCATTGGCTTATACATGGGGGATATAAAGTATAGATATACGAACCTGTTTCGTATATAATCCAAATATGGCATATAATGCGAACTAATTTCGGATAATCATCGTTACCCGAAATATCCGTACCCACGCATTCCTTTTGGGTCTTTGAACTTCTGTATTCTTATCATGCTTCATAATTGATTGTTAGTCTTTGTAGTTTCGTAAATGAATGTGAAATGAATGTTTCGGAAGGAATGGAGAAAATGAGAAAAAACCTCTATTAGGGAGGTCTTTCTAAATCTTATAATGAATCAAAATCAAAATGACTAAAATCTTAGTTCTTTTTTTATATTTTTTGCCCAATACCTAGCATCGTAATGACAAACATTTTCAGGGTCTTCTCTTAACAATTCTGGTCACAAGGTCTATCCATTCTCCATAGCTGCGTTCAATGGATTGGAAACGATAGAGTTTAACAGCAACGTGACATTTTTCGTTGGCGAGAATGGCTCGGGAAAATCAACACTCCTTGAAGCCATTGCCTATAAAAGTGATTTCAACACAGCTGGTGGAGGAAGGAATAACTATTATGAAGTCCCTTCCTCTGAATCAGCGTTAGGTGATTTTATAAGGCTTTCCTGGGCCCCGAAAATTACGAATGGTTTTTTTCTAAGGGCGGAAAGCCTCTACAATTTTGCATCTCATATTGATAGTCTTGGTCCAGAAGCTTATAAGTCTTATGGAGGAAAATCACTACATAAACAATCTCATGGAGAATCATTTCTGTCACTATTCACCAATAGGTTTGGAAAACAAGGAATTTACCTTTTAGATGAACCCGAGGCGGCTCTTTCACCAGCTCGCCAACTCACCTTGTTGAGGATCCTAAGGGAATTAGAACAAGAGGGTCAATCCCAGTTTATTATTGCAACTCATTCTCCAATTATTCTGGCTTATCCAGATGCACAGATTCTTGATTTCGATACTTCACCGGTTTCTCAAACAACATACGAAGATACCTCTCATTATCAGATTACCAAAGGATTTTTAGAAAATAGAGGTCGTTATTTACTGAAACTCTTCGAAGAGTAGAGTCCACATATCCACATATCGGAGTATGATTTTTAGATAAATGTTTTTAGGGGTTGTACTCTACTCAGAGGAAGAAACATTTGAGTCCAGAAGATATATTTAATTTCATATTTTAAAGGGAGGAAGTTTTGATCTTGATTATAAGGTCGTTAGATGAATCGGACTTCATACCAATAATTTCTGTAGTCGACGAATGGTGGGCTGGTCGTCAAATGACGGATATGCTCCCCAAATTGTTTTTTACACACTTCAAGGATACAAGTTTCATTATCGAGACAGATGGTAAGATAGTTGCTTTCCTAATTGGTTTTGTATCTCAAAGCTACTCGAATGAAGCCTATATTCATTTTGTTGGGGTTCATCCGGATTATAGAAAACAGGGGCTGGGGCGGAAATTGTACGAGTCTTTCTTTGACAAAGTGGCAACAAAAGGCTGTAGTATCGTTCGAAGTATTACCTCTCCTGTTAACAAGGGTTCGATATGTTTTCACACTAGTATGGGATTCCAAATTGCAGAAGGTGGTTCCCTAGTTAATGGGATTTTGATAAACACAAATTACGACGGACCCGGTAAGGATAGAGTGCTATTTTCTCGACAATTATATAGTTTAATCTAATTCCGCATTTGGGGAGTGCGGATACATCATATAAACAGAGCGTTTGGTTTAAATCAGGGTCATCTTTAAGATAAAAATAGAATTGAATCTTAAAGATTGAGGGAGTGGAGATATGGAAATTACATATAAAAATACGAAAGAATTTACCGCAGTACAACTAAGAACCTGTTTCTTTTAGTGGAATGGAGTTCGAGCAATTATCCTGATAAGCTCCAAATGGCTATGAAAAACTCGCATACAGCAAAAGTTAGAGGAGTAGGCTCTACCTTGATAAAGGAGATGGTAATAGAATTTGCTGAATCCTATGGGGGTTAACCCCGGGCTGTTGCAATTTACTTACTGCCCGGCACATTAATACCGGAGGTTATACCTAACTGATTTTGAATATTTGTTTCTGGAAGTTGATCTAATAAAGAAGAACTGCCGGAAGGACCGGATTCTCGCGAACTACCGGAAGCGGTACCTGATGATAAGTTCGATTCTACGTTTGAAGGTTGCCCGTGCTCATCTATAGGACTGGTTTTACTTGGGGCATTTTCACTATAAGAATCCGAATAGTTCCCTTGTCGGTTTTGTATTACCTCTAAGTTTTCTTCAGGAAAGAGGCTGGGGACACTAATTTTCGCATCATTGAGAGCTTTTTGCACATCATTACGAAGTGTATCCGGTTGGATATCCACACCTTTTTGCTGAGAGCGTTCGTAAATCAAATAACTGTTAATGGTCATCCCATGTTTCCGGGCTTCCAGTTGGATTTCCTCGTCGGCTTTACCCACAACCACAATTCCGTAAAGGTTTCGGCGAAGCAATTCATCCCGGATGGTGTTCCGGAGTTTTTCGGTATCGATAATTTGGTCACCCCGGCTGTTGAGTGGAACCACTCTGGCTAAAACCAGGTTTTGTGTTTTGTTCAGAGTTCCTTTGTTATGGACATTTTCCAGGATTAAATCAACCGCTTGATAGACATCCATTCCTTTAACAGACAATCCTTCTAAAATAGTTGAAGCACCATTTACATTTTGTGCATTAATAACTTTGCCTTCTCTGTTTATTAATAATTCTATTCCTTGATTAATATCTAGAGCGACTGCGGCTACCGCCATATTAGGAATGTATAATAAATAAAAAACGCTTATACTCAGAACTAGTAATAAAACCGCTGCGGCTGATGCATATTTTAAGGCGAAATTTTTGAATTGGGATAAACTATTGGGCTTGAGATTAACTTCAATCTTCTGTCCTACTAGAGGTAATTCTTTTGGAGTAGGAATCTCGAAAAAGTCGCCTTTTTCTGTGTAAATGACAGTGATTTTTTTTGAGGTTCGCATTACGATGCCTTTGGTTTGTTCCATTGTCCTACACCTACTCCCTAAGTTGTGCTGGAATCTTGGTGAAAGTTCTTAACGGATAAAATTCTGGTTCAGATAGGATGAGTGCCAAGGCAATCAGATATTTCCGGCCCTTCTCCAATACTTTGCGTTTTACTCCGGTCAATAATCCCAGTTCTTTAATCGGTAATAGTTTGAGTTTTTTAAGATGGGTCATCAGACTGGGGTTATCACTTAAGGATAAAGTTACCCTTATTAGGGTTTCCCTGCTATCCCTATGTTTGGGAGACACTTTGACCAAATCATCTAAGGTAACCCCATACTCACCTAGCATACGGACATAATTTTCCACCACTTCCGCCAAGACCTCTATGTTCTCTTTTGCTTGATATTGTTCTTGGGAAACGTCAAGATCATAACGGCTCATTTCCTCACCCTCCGGATCCATTGGGGAGAGGGATAAATGTTGATGTTTTCCTTCTTTGCGAAAGTAATCAATTAACCTTCTGCGGATTACCATTTGCACGAAACTGTGAAAAGAAGACCCTTCCTGAGGGTTAAAGTTATCTATTGCTTCATTAAAAGCTATAAGTGCAATGCTTAGCTCATCATCGTTATCCCAGGTCAAGAACCTGTTACATACTTTAGAGCTTACCTTAACTATAAATTGTTTGTGAGATCTTATGAGTTCCTCACGAGCTTGCCTATTACCACTTTTAGCTGATATTAAAGTATCTTTTAAAACCTTTTCTTGCACTTTTATCACTCCGCTTATCAGTTCATTCGTAAAATCAAGAACTTTTCGAGGGGTAGAATAAAAAATTATATAACTATTTTTAGACATCATGTTACAACGAATTAATATATTATTGGATTTAAATGAAGTGCCTACCCCTCAAAAAGTACTTAACCTAAACGAACAACTGGATGAATATGGGGGTGGTGAAAAATTTATAGACAAAATCCAAAAAACGTTATTTTTTGTTTCAATTTTTATCAAAAGCTGTATTTATAATTTAAGAGAGGATGATTTTTGTGAAAATAATTAAGAACACTCTTTTGGTTAGTTCATTATCACTTGGCTTAATAGTTGGGACAGTAGGTATTATAAGTGCTGCCACTTCAACAGACTTCCAAGAAAAAGTTGCTGCATCGCTCAAACCTGATACGATGGCTGTAGAGATGAATGCCGACTCTCAAACTGCAGTTACACATACTGGTGCTAATGGAAACTCAGCTGCTATGGAGATGAATGTCGGTCAAAACATTCATAGCCAACCATTGGACACCAATATCCAACAATTGGCTCCTCAACAACTGGAATCCAGTCAAAGCGCTCCTCAGCAACCAACACCCCAAAAACCTTCCAGCCCAAAACCATCTCTCCAAAATGTTCTCCAACTACAGCAAAATGTTCTAATACCTGTTAATGTTAATACTAACGGGTACTTCAAAAATACCTTGGGTGGAAGCCAGATATCCGGTCAATGGTCTCTTAACATGGGCATGTGAAAAAGATTTCTCCATTTTTGAGAAAGAAGTTCTTGCTAGCTATTCACACAAAAAGAGGGCTGGTCAATTTCGACCAGTCCATTCTCATTCTCAATTTTTAACCGTGGGTATGGAAGCTAAAATTAGTATCAGCACCAGCGAAACAACCTGAAAAGGAAAAGTGTAAACAGGAACAGCTAAAGCAACCGATATCCAGGTATCCCTTCCCGCTGCTGTCAGGTTTTGCATAATTATGCTGCTACCGGACAAAAAAGCGGCTGATGATTGTTATATTTTCTTGGAGCTTGCCCAGCAGCTTGTGATCTTTGAATTGTTCCGGGTGGACCGGCTTTTTGTTTTTTGGCCTTAAATAACGGTAATAAAAATTTCTGAATATTTTCATGGTTTCTCAAGCATTATCTGTTTTCCTCTCTTCATAAAGGTGTCTGCTACCCTCTTATTTGTTACGCCTAAAGACTTCTATTAACTCAACAATTCCCCAGGCAATCACCGCGAAAACCATCATCCCTACAATCGACGCCGGCTCTAAAATGCCCTTTATGTTATCCATTCTAACTGTCTCGGTTCTGAATATACCCAAGAAAGGATCTAAAAAGGCATTAGTGATAGAATATATCAGCGATACAAACCCGTTCTGCGGATTCGCAGCTAAGAGCTTAAACATGAATCTAAATGCCAATAAGACTTCTAAAACACCAAGAATGTAATAAACGGCGCTTTTTACCTGAAGACAGCCCTTATCATGTGACATGAATTCACATCCGTTTCTTCAAAATGATATGCTTACTTTTCCTTATATTTCCCATAATACGTATAGAATATTATCTTTTCTTACCCTTTCCTTTCGATGGAAATTTATCCGTTTCTCCAGGGTTAAGCCAACTATTAAAAAAGTTAGGGTCAATACCAAAATTGTTTAAAGATTCATTGTTTCTATCCGGTTTTTTATCGTCCTTTTCATCAGTGAAAGATGGATACATTTTTCCAGAGTTAAGCCAGTAATTTGAGGGTATTTTAAATGGAACGACGGGTTTGTTACTCAAAGCCCGGGAGAGGACTTCCCGGAACACAACAGCCGGCCCTGATCCTCCAGAGATCGTAAGATAGTGCTCCCGGTCAGTTTTGTCATATCCCATCCAAATAGCAGCGGTAAGCTCTGGAGTGTAACCGACGAACCAGACATCTTTAACCCCTTTGATACCGGCAAATTCTTTTGTATGTGGAAGCTCTACGGAGCCGGTTTTCCCGGCTGTTGGGCGACCGAAAGCAGCATTTTTGCCGGTCCCGTTGTCAACGACATTTTTTAACAGAAATGTCATGGTATAGGCGGTGCTTTGATCTGTGATTTTAACCGCTTCCGGTTTCGCCTGGGTCAGAACATATCCGTCAAATGTTGTAATCTTCGTAATCGCATAAGCTTTGTTCATCACGCCCAAATTCGCAAAGCCGCTGTAGGCTTGAGCCATTTGCAAGGGAGATACCCCGGTAGAAAGTCCCCCAAGGGCCAGGCTCAAAGTTCGGTCCTCTTTAGTGAGAGGAACCCCGGCCCGCTGGGCAAATGCCATACCGGTATCCAGACCGATTTCATTCAGGAGCCAGACTGCAGGGATATTCCAAGAATTCTGAAGGGCTTCCTGCATTGTGACATAGCCCCGGGTTTGGTAATCCCAGTCCGTAGGTTTATAGCCGTTTAAATTAAGCGGGCCGTCATATAGAATTGAATAAGGGATATATCCTTTTTCCAGAGCCGGACCATAGACTGACAAGGGTTTAAAGGAGGAACCCGGCTGACGTTTAAGTTGGGTGGCATGGTCAAACCCCCGGAACAAACTTTCTCCCCGGTAACCGACAAGCCCCCGAATTCCACCGTTATGTTGATCGATGATCGCAATACCGCTTTGCACGATCTGATCAGACTTACCGGGAGGGAAAAAACGGTTGTCATGATACACATCTTCAGCAGCTTTTTGAACAGCTTGGTCCATCTGAGTATAAATTTGCAGTCCGCTACCCAGGATTTGATCTTCCGTAAAACCATAGCGGGAGATAGCCTCTTCGATGACGTAATCCACATAGGGAGCATACTTGCCGGAGAGTTCCCCGTCCGGGCCCTTTTTCAAGTTAATCGGTTGGGCCTTAGCCTTTAGGTATTCAGACTCTGAGATATAAGTTTGTTCTTTCATTAAGGATAGTACTAAATTGCGGCGCTCCAAAGCCTTATCTTTGCTTTTCAAAGGAGAGTAAATGCTGGGAGCTTTCGGAAGGCTGGCGAGCAGGGCTGCTTCTTCCAGGCTGAGGTCTTGAACGTTTTTGCCAAAATAAAAACGGGCGGCATTTTGAATTCCCCAACGACCTTCGCCAAAGTAAATATGATTCAGATAAGACTCAAGAATCTGATTCTTGGTTAAGGTCAATTCGATCTTTAAGGCATAAGCCGCTTCCTTAAATTTTCGCCTAAGTGTCTTATCAGAAGGCAGAAAGAGATTTTTAGCTAATTGTTGGGTTATTGTGCTTCCCCCCTCTGAAAAATCCCCTGATTTGAGGTCATGGGCCAAGGCCCGCAGGATTGACCAGACATCAACACCTTTATGTTCATAGAAACGACGGTCTTCGACAGCGATTATTGCCTCACGCATTTGGAGCGGTACCTTATCAATGGAAACTGGCTCAATTTTGGAAGAGGAAAGCTGGGAAACCTTATTCCCTTTTTGGTCATAGATGAAGGTTGGATGAGCAAGTGGGCTCTCCAGTTTGCTTACGTCCAGGGAAGCAACCCAGAAAGCGATTCCTCCGGTGGCTAACAGAAATCCGAGCAGTGCAGTAAGGGCAAACCGTCGCCTAAATTTAGGGTTTTGCCAAAACTTTGAAGTCTTGAGGCGGTCTAGTCTTTTATGTACTGAAGAACGTAAACTTATGAATAAAGATTTTAACTTATCAAGCATAGCTTCCTCCTCTTTCACCTGTGATAGTCAGATGTCATTTGAAACCGGGCTCAAAGAAAAAGACCATCTGTCTGAGACGGATTGGTCTTGAGCAAAGCTATATATTAAATACGTGAGTAAGCCAAAGTTTAAGGGGGTTAAATTGGTGGCAAGTGAACAGCCGGCTGGCCAGAGTTGGCAAAGAACTGGGATTAACCAGGAGTAATCACATTATGAATTGCTTCCATTAAGGCGCTCAAATCCAAAGGTTTCTTCAACACCACATGGGCACCGTGACTCTTGGCGATGTCTTCAATGTTTTCTTTGCCACTGAGCATAATGACCGGGATTTCCCAGGTAGCACTATACTTTTTAAGCATTGTTAACATTTCAATTCCTGTCATCTCGGGCAGCTGGTAATCCAACAGGATTAGAGAAGGTTTTTCCGCAAATCCGGCAATCTTTAAGCATTCCCGCCCGTCGGCTGCACTTTTAGTTCTGTAGCCCGATTCACCTAAAAATTCTTGTAACATATTCCTGATGGTACATTCGTCATTCACAATTAGGATGTATTCAGCCACTAAAAGACCGCCTCCATTACTTCAGTGCACTTTTCTGCCTAGGTCGAAGCTTAAGTAACACTGTTTATATCAATACCTAACTAAAACATGTAATCGCAACTGTCATTCCCAATAGGATTACCGATAAAGATAAAACTTGTCATTAATCTTTTCCTACATCAACCCCATTTAAACTATAATCCTTTGAATCTCGAAGTATGGCCAGAAAGCAATTAAAGTTGCCACCAAACCGGGAACATCGACGACAGACCATCCTTCCTTTCGAAGCTAATAATACCTGAGAAATATTAAGCAGCTTTTACCAAACCTTGAAAATTTATTTCGTAAATGTTAATGAATGTTACAACAAAGCGATCCTGAGACAGACAGAGACATAAAAACACCAACGGCTTTCGAACAATAGTCGATAACCGTTGGCATAGTTCACAAATAAACGAATCTTAACCTCTGACTATGGCGAACCGCAGTTTCAAGAACCTGATCGCCTTTCAGCTGGCAAACTGTCCCGTCTGGATCAATGCGATAAATTTTCAGCTCACCACTGTCCTTTGTCCATTCGAGACAGCACTCGTGACAATAGTAACGTTTGCGGCCGATCCGGCCAGTGTCGTGCGCACCGCACAAGGGACAAGTCAATGCTATCAACTCCCTAATAACTTGTGTTTAGTCCGATAGGATATATCAAAAGATGGAAAGCTTATGTAAAAAGTTGTCCCCTTCCCTAACTGGCTTGCCACATCTATGTTGCCGCCTTGTAACTGAACCAGTTTTTTCACAATTACCAGCCCCAGACCACTCCCTTTTTCCTGCATGTGATCAGCACGTTGATTCTTGATCCGGTAAAACCTTTTCCAAATGTGCGGCAAATCCTCGGGCGATATGCCAATACCATTATCCTCAATGCACAGTTCCACTTTACCTTGTCGGGTCTCTACGCCAACCTTGATGGTGCCGTTCTCAGTAGCCCTGGTCGCATTCTTCAGTAGATTCCTGATAACCTGTTCCATCCGGTCAGCGTCCCCGAGCACGATGGCTTTTTCTGTTTTTTGGTCCAACAGGATCGAGGTATTCGTGCGCTTGGCCAGAGGCTCCATGGACATGGCCACACCGTGGGCCAAGGCGTTCAAGTCTACAGGTAGTTTTTCAACCGTTAGATTGCCGCTTTCCAGACGGCTTAATTCCAAGATGTCATCTATCAGCCTGCTGATATGAACCGTTTGCGTGTAAATCGTGTCTAAATACCTCTCCTGTATTGCCTCATCTTGCACAATACCATCGCGGATGGCCTCGACAAAGCCTTGCACAGCAGTCAGCGGGGTACGTAACTCATGCGATATCTCCGCAAATAAACGGGCTCTTTCTTCTTCCATCCTGCGACTTTCGGTCTGTACCTTCTGCAGTCTTTCCGCCAATTTGTTAAGCTGGCCGCCGAGGTCGTTGATTTCATCCAGAGGCTGGTCCTTATCGCTCAACACATAACTCCCTCTGCTGATCTCTGCCACTGTGGTAGTCAAACGGGAAATTGGCCTGGAAATGTACATAGCCAGGTAAACGGAAATGAAAATAATAATCAGCAGGATGACCATTCCCCCGATAATCATGTACAAACGCATTTTGCTTAAAGCAAGGTCGAGATTAAATGATTTCTTTTCCAGCAGGATACCGTTTTTAATGGCATCCTTGTTGTTCCCCATGGGCACAACTGCAGCAAAGATGGGCTGATCGGTATCAGTATCCACTGTCTGGGTCGTCGCAATTGGACTTTTTTTGAGTATATCGATGTATTTTTCTTCTATCTTGCTACCGGGCACCATTTCCTGCTCTGCCGAGGTGGCCGTAATCTTTCCTTCCATGTCAAAGATCGTAATCTTAGCGTCAAAGATATCAGCCAGATATTTCAAGAAGTCCTGTTGTGCCTGGACCTGAGTGCTTGTTCGCTTGTCAGGTGGAATACTCCACGCGCTGTCCGTCTGCTGGAGTAAGGCAAAGTTTACTCGTTTGGCCTCACGTAACAATTCCTGTTGGACCTGATCATAGCTTACCTGCTTTACCACAAAGCTGGAAAATATCATCAGGCCAATCAGAGCGATAACAAAGGCCGTTATATTGGTAAACAAAATCCTTGTGTAAAGATTTTTGTTGAATTGTTCCTGTAGTAAGCGTTTACTAATAAGCCAGAACCGACGTAGGGCACGGATTACCAACTGAAGTTTTTCCCTGCCCTGCTGTAGATAAGTATTCACGGCGTGGTCTCTCCCCCTTTGGCAGGAGGTGTAAATTGGTATCCCACACCCCATACAGTTGTCAAGTATTCAAACGGCAAAGGTGCCAGCTTGGTCCTCAGCCTGCGAATGTGGACATCTATCGTACGCTCATCACCGAAGAAATCATATCCCCAGACAGCCGCCAGCAGCTCCTCTCTGCTGAAAACCCGGCGAGGATTCTGGGCCAGGTAATAGAGCAAATCGTATTCTCTGGGAGTGACTTCTATTTCTTGACTATCAATCAAAACTGTCCTGGAATCGGCGAAGATTTCCAGCCCGGGATATTTCAATTTCCAATTCGTCGCTGCATCCACAGGTTGGGTACGGCGCAGTAGCGCTTTGATTCTGGCTACCAGTTCCCGGGGACTGAAAGGTTTGGAAACGTAGTCATCGGCTCCCATTTCCAGTCCTAAAACACGATCTGCTTCCTCTCCCTTGGCTGTAAGCATGATTATGGGAACCATGCGTACCGCCCTTAAATTGCGACATAGAGTAAGCCCGTCCTGACCCGGAAGCATGATATCCAGTATTACCACATCAGGATTTTCCCGATCGAATGCGGCTAGAACCAAGTCACCGTTGCTTACCCCGATGACTTTAAAACCTTCCCTTTCACCATATAACGTGACCAGTTCCAATACGTTTTGGTCGTCGTCAACTATCAAAACTTTACCACAATACGCCATTTCTCCCTCCCTCAGCGGTATCCTTTTCCATCTATGTATTTGATGGGATGGTACCGATCTTTCCTCTGAATTGTACTAATTGCCTATAATTCTGGTTATATTGGCATTTACTATCACGGAGCTATTACCGGAGGAGATCAGCATTTTGATACTGATTTCCTACTATATCACCAATCCCAACATCACTGATATTTCGATTTAAAGAGCTTCCTGGTTCAACAAGGTCGAAACTCGCTGTTGATTTATTCCAAATCACTTTGTAAATTGCAGATGAAATTTTAATAAAATCACCTTCATAGACATCAGTTCCATTGGCATCATGCAAACCGGTCCACTGTAGCAATTCAAATTTTCCGGCTGGTTCCCACGAACGACCGGGCACACTTACGGCAAATGGAACCAGAGTTTGTGTATCAAATGTTATAGCTTGTGGCTTAAATATTTTCTGCCTAACCTTGTCCCAAACTCTAAATTTAATTTCCTTCAATTTTTGTTACCTCCTTTGTAACTTCCATAATATCTCCAATTAGTTGTACGAAAGGATAATTGACGTTTAAGGGGTTCATCTCAAAAGAGTCAGGCGAGGTTGGTAAGTCGTCACTAGACCGTTCCGGAGGTTTATAGTTTGTCCTTCTCTCAATAATGCGTAAAGGGTCCCACGTTGAACTAGACGTAGGACCCTTTACAGAAGATTTTTTCTCTCTGGGAAGCGCTTCCGAAGTTAGCTGACAGATTCGGGCTAAAGAGACAGCCCTACCGGCAAAAGCCGGATTCACCCCAAAATGATGGGTCCCCCGTTTCCACTTGTGCTGAACTCAGCGCGTCTTTAACTATTTAGTCGGAACGACTGACAACCTCTATCATTATTATAAGTTGTTAGTTAAGAATATGTCAACCCTTTGGCACTAGGAATATACTTCCTGTGCTAGCTAGGTGTTAAGAATTGGTAGATCGTTATTATGGTAATCCGATTAGTGGGTGAAAGCTGTTCCAAAAATACTTAACAGATGGTCGTAAATGCTCAGCAATTTATCGTAAGAGGTGAGGAGCTTAGCGTACATTCTATTCACCGTTTGTCCTTCGTCCGTAGGAGCAGCAGCTTCATTTTCTACCGCTTCCTCTTCCTCCACTGGCGCAGCGGTTTCATTTTCTACCGCTTCCTCTTCGTCCACTGGAGTGGTAGTTCCGCAATTTATCACCTGGCCATGGTCCGTTGTGGTAGTAGCAGTTTCGCTGTTTGCCACTTGTTCATCGCCGTCAGATATGGCGACTTGTCCACCCATCAGGGGGATAATCTGCGCTGCAGCTTTATCCAGAATACCTAAGTTGGATAAGGGTAATAGGCCCTCCTGAACTCCCCTTTGCATGGACATACTGGCATTCCTGTCTGCATTGGGCTGTAATTCATGAGCACTGACAGGCATTAATGTCGCGAAAGTCATAACTGATGTCATCATAGAACCTAAGGCAATCTTTGCTAATTTATCTTTTGTTATAAACATAAATCTTTCCTCCTTGGCTTAATAAGATTTAGGAACACTCTCGTTGTTTCAGCGCAAGAAAACACAATTCTACCTTCGTAAATTTCTAACATTAAATCATTTTATAGAATTTGCATAGATTATCGCCTCCTCCCTGGAGATTTGAACTACTCCTCCTCTCGAAGCCAATTATACTGGAGGCATATTAAATGGCATTTACCAAACTATGAAATTGTTTTGCGAAAATGTGAATAAATGTTACAAGACAAAGATCATCCCAGAGACAGACATTTGAAGGCATAAGAATGCCAACGGTTTCCGAAGTAATAGCCGATGCTTACAAAAACACCGGATTTTGCCGTAATTAAGATTAGAAACACAGGTATAGTCATCTCAGAAGACGACCTGCCTTTAATATTCGAGCGTTTTTACCGTGCTGACAAATCTCGGACCCGTGAGACAGGGGGAACCGGAATTGGTCTGGCGCTGGTCCGCCAGATTACGGACCTCCATCAAGGCACGATCGGCGTACAGAGTAAAGTCGGACAAGAGACTGAATTCATCGTCCAGCTTCCTATAGAGATAAAAGTAGTGGTTGAGGATTAGATTTCCTCAGCCACTACTTTTCTTTTTCCATTTATGCCACTTCTTAGGACTTATCTTCCCATGGATCCCATCATATTGTTGCCGCTTGATTTTTGGGCTGGCTGTTGAGAAGCGTTAGAATTGTTCGGTTTGTTCGGTTTATTCGTTCCAGTCATTCCTTGCGTGTGTTGGGAACTATTCATCTGGTCATTCATTTGAGTGTTCATAGGCATATTTTGCATCTGAGTATTTATCGGCATGTTTTGCATTTGATCATTCATGGACGCGTCGGAACTCCTCATTTGATCGTAGACATCGGTCTTGGATGGAACTGTTTGATCAGGCTGAGTGGTTTCTACCTGCTCAACTTCGGTGCTTGTGACATCATTGTTGTTCATATAGGCCTGTG
>NZ_JUEE01000161.1:0-16174 GCF_000802135.1 Desulfosporosinus sp. BICA1-9 | reverse complement strand
GAAAGCTATATCAATAAAATTGAGAACAAAAAGTCGTTGCCGTCCATGACAGGATTTTTTTATATCTGCGAATATCTGAATGTCCCTCCAAAGGATTTCTTTGATGACGAAGTAAGCTTTCCGACAAAATTAAATGACTTAATTGATGAGTTAAAGAAGCTAAACGATGGCCAGTTGGAGCATCTTCTGGCTATTATTAAGGACTTAAAGACAAAATGAGAAAAGCAGGCTGCATGAGATTAGACAGCCTGCTTCTTTTTTTTATCTTCCTCCAGCCTTACCCATATAGTCAAACTTGTATTCAGGTATCTCAAAATTGACGTGCAGACGCTTAGAGCCGATCACAAATAAGGCGTGGCCTCGTTTCTTGCTTTCCAGCAATTCTTCCTCCGCTTCGGTAAGATTGTAAAGTTCCTTTGTTTCCTGCAAATTCTTTCCGTCGGTCCCCATAATGATTTTGATACAGGGGATGTCCAGTAGGGCCTGCCCATACATCTTGATTTCAGGGGAAAGAAAATCCACGACGCTGTGGGAGATGATGATTAGTCCTGCTTCATATTTTCTGGCCCGTTTTTCCACATTGCGCAAAAACACAAGGCTCTGCGGCACCTGGGGGTCGATCATCAGGTAGGCTTCATCGCAAATGAGCAGTACCCGCTCGCTTCTGTCTTTGGACATCTGCTCCCAGCACCAGGTCAACAGGTTGAAGTATTGCGTCCTTTTGATGTTTTCGCTGGTGTTTTGCAGGGAATGGGTGTCCAAACAAATGCAGCGGGAATGGGTTTCAACGGCGGTGTGGCCGTTCCACAAAAAGCTGTCGCTGCCGTTGGCTACATCATAGAGCAACAAGGCCAGGTCACGATAGACGGGATTGTTGCTGTCCTTCTCCGCTTTTTCGGTAATCAGCTTATGCAGATCACTGAAGGTAGGAAACTGTGTGTTGGACAGGGTGGTGATATCCGTTTTCCAATAGATGCCGAACTGGTTATAAAGCTCGATGACGCCCTGTTTCAGGATGGCCTTCTGCATGTCCGTGAGGCTGGGCAGGTAGAGATTGAAGAAGATCTCCAGATTCTTAACGTGGAGCGCCATGTCCGACATGCCGTTGCCCTCGTCCCTGTACAGTTTGCCGCCCTTTTCGTCCGGTTCGTCCTCGCTGTCCCTGGGTGCAGGCCGGATTTGCAGAGGATTGATTTTGCCGTTGGCACCGCCTCCCGCGTTAATCCAGTCGCCATTCAAATTCAGGCACAGGTCCCGGTATTCCGATTCGGGGTCGATGAAAATCAGCTTGGTGCCTTTCATGTATTCGGCCAGGGCAATATGCTTGACGGCGGTGGACTTACCCACACCGGCAACACCCATGATGACCATATTGGAATTGGTGCGATCATTGCCGCGCTTCCAGGTGTCTACTATGATCAATCCGCCGTTGTTGTCCTTTGCAAAATAGTACCCGGTGCCGTCATTAAAGCCGCTGGACGCAAACGGAAAGCCGCCCACAAAGGTGCTCATGGGGATAATCCTCTGTACAATGCTCTCCACAACCGGATTGGAGGGATAGGTGGGGGAAATGGTCTGCAAGCCCTCTTTTTGCAGGTTGGCAAGGGTTCTGACCTTGCATTTCATCACGTTGACGACACTCTCCACCCTTCGGCACCCCTTGACAAAGCTTTTTTCGTCATGGGCCACTGGCATGATGACAAGGCTCATCAACGCCACAGTTTCGCCGTTTTGGTCGATCTGGAGCATAATCCGCTCCCCGTCCTCTGCGGCTTTTTCGCTTCTCTGTCGGGTCAAGGGGTCCTTTGCGCCGTCGGCGGCAGCCCGGTTTTGAATAATGCTCTTGGATATGGCTGAAATCAAAGCACTGTTGTCCACCGGCTGGATGCTGATGGAAACAAGGGTGCCCGGTATGTTGGTGATTTTACTCAGCCAGCCCGTATCCACCTTTTGCGGATAGCGAACAACGCCGTAAATCTTTCCTGTGTTTTCACCGATCACCAGGCTGTTTCTTCTGATTTCAAGCCCCATCGGAGAAATGACGTTTAACAGGGCCTCATTAACCGGTACAAACTCGGTCTTTTTTCTTGAGATTCCTATCAAAATACCACACCTCCACCTAAAATGGGAATGGAAGGCGTAAAGTCCGTGTCCTCCAAGTGCATGTAGGCGGGGTTGTTGATGAGGTTGCAGAGCCGTACAATATTCTGCTGTTCCAGGATTTCGCTGCCAATCCCGCAGTCGTCGAGGTTTCCCGCAAAATCCTTTGCCTTCACTAGCAACTCCTTTTCTGCGCCCTCGTCGGCTTTTTCCCAGAGAACGATGTAAAATTGTCGCTCCACCACCTCGCCGGACAGGGCAAAGGTGGTCATCTCCAGGATTTCCTGTTTGAGAAGTTCTTTTTGCTTGGGGTCGGAGGTGGCAAGCGCCGCCGACAGCTCGGAGATTAGGGGCGTAATGTCCACCGGGCGGGATACGGCAAGAAATTTAAAGGGGTGCTGTATGCCGGACATATTCGCTGTAAGCTGCTTGACCAGTTGCTGTTTTTCGCCCTTGCTGAACAGGTCGATGGTGATGGGGTTTATTTTCAGATAACAGAGGACAAGCTGGTCTCTTGTGTAGAGATATTTGCCTTTGATGTCCTTGACGTTGACAAACTCATTGGCTGTCTTTTGCTGACCGTCCGCTGCCGCAACCTGTTTTTTCCTTTTGTCCGACAGCCTGATGAAAAGAAAAGCGCCGCCCCCCAGGGCAGCGCACACCATAATCATAATGATTGGGAAAATCAAGCTATTTCCACCTCGCTTTTATCAATTTCCTGAATGCCTTCGCAATCTACCGATTTGAATATGCTTCTATGCCCCAGACGTAACCACCTCCAGATAAAAAAAGAGCTGCACCCGTTTAGGTACAGCCCCGCAAGCCCTGCTTTATTATAGCTCCATTTCGTCTTCGTCCTCATCTTCGTCATTAAAAAGAGCCTTAAAGAAGTCGTCACTGCTATGGTAAGATTTAACGCTGTTGTACCTTTAGAAGAACCAGCTACTACTGATCAACCAGCAAAATAGTCCGGTTTAATGACAACGCCCTCCTACGCTTACAACGTGGGAGGGCATCTTTCTTCATTTTGATTGTATACATGCTTTGTTTAAATGGCACTTAACACTATTGAAGATTTGCCGGAATTTCTATCAATAGGGAACGATCCGTTTCTACTGCTAATACTCGCTCATTGTACTTTTCTAAGAGGTTACGCCAGCAATGGGATAATGAATTCCTACCAAACTCGTTCATTTCTTCTATGTTTTGTCCGACAAACGCTTCTATCGCATATAGACCAATACGATTCAATATCCCTCTCATTTCTGCCATTTGTTTAGCTGCTTGAGTTTTAGAATCAGTTACTAACAAAATAGCTCTGTAATTGTTTCGCAAGTTTTGGTCACATTTCTCGACAACTGCAGGCATAGGAGCCACAGTCACATGAAACACCGTATCCCCAACAACAAAATCTCCTGGTCTACCTAACTGAATATCAGCAGTTGTATATGAATGGTTTTCAATTTCCATATGGGGATAACGCAAGGCAAGTTTTGCTCCTATAATATGCTGTGCAACGGCTCCAGCAACTCCTTTTTCATTTGCTGCATCTAGAATGTCTGCAACAATTTGTTGTCCAGATCGGTCTAAAGAAATTTCAACTTCAATTTTTCTCCGCTCAAAATATTCTCTTACTCGTTGAACCAACCATCGTTGAAGACTTTCCATAACATCCTGTCGTTCAGAATTGGAAAGCCTAGAGAGAACTTCAAGCGAATTCAATCGCCTGACCAATTCTTCTGCAGAGGTTCTGGTTCCTCTTGTTGTCCTACCACCTTCCCGAGCATATTCGCGTGTTTCACCAAATCTCAGCAAAAGAGCCTTTATAGTTGGCCCCCCGGTTTTACGAACTTGATTCTTCTCTGTTATGTAATCTCCTAACGACAGAGGAAAAGTGTCCTTTATTAGCTCAGTAATAGCAAGTCCAGCACAAACTACATAACGTTTTGGTTCCTGGTCTGGGCTAGGTTTTTGACTCTCATACCAAGACCTGAGTGCTTCTAAAGCCACTTCCATATGAGAATTTGTCGTATTCAACCTGTTCTCCACCTTTCTACAAGTCGTTGCGTAGAACGATACGAAGCAATAACATCCTGTCTCTCGATCATTTGACTACCTCCGCGAGCATGACTTCCTAATGCATTACATGCTGACTGTAATGGTTCAAGTAATTGACGTGACAACCAAGATACGACTGGTACAACGAGACCATCACCCATAGCTTCATAGGCATGGTTGTAAGCATCTGGTAACCAAAACGTATCTTCGACCCCCATTAGCCTTGCTGCCTCCCGAGGTGAAAGTAAACGTGTACGAATTACCCCATTCTCAACAACGACAACAGTTTGTCTACTTGAACCTCCTCTAGGTGTCCGTAGACATCCCGCGATACCGTCAAAACGAACCTCAGCTCGCTGTACCCCTTGCCTAATACGTTTATAAAGAAAGCCGACTTGAACACCACCAGCTAAACGTGCAGCTTCAACTTTATTACGATTTCGATCCGTCATCATCGAGAGCAATCGTTGCGTTTCTTCATCCGAATTCCATGATACCCCGGTTGGTTCACGTTCGATAATTTCGGTGATATTTGGTATATAATTGTTCTCTGGAACTGGTACATTCCACCATCTCCATACAGCTTGAAGATGGGCTGGAAGCTTTGATTTTGCCTTTAATAAAGCTTCCGGGAACCAAATTGAGTTTGCAGCTCCGTTAATTGTAAAGTTGTCAACAGGAACAGTTAGATCTACAGCAACAAGAAATACTCTTTGGCGAGATTGAGGCACAAAGTGTGATGCGTCAATTACCAATGCTCCAAACTGCATTCCTAATGAAAGCAAAGATTCACATAGACCTTCAAAATCACCGCTGTGAATCAACCCAACCACATTCTCAATAACTATTAGTGGTGGTCTATTACCCAACTGTAAAAGACAAAACATATGGTTCCAGAAAGGCCAAAATGCTCCACTTCGACGTGCTAGCATTCCACTTCGCCAACCAGCTAGAGATAGGTCTTGACAAGGGAAAGAAGCCCATGCCATATCAGCATCTATCGGAATGTTTGATACGTCAGCAACATCTCCAAGTACAAAATGACTTGCTTCATGGTTCATTCGATAGATTTCTGCTTTTTTGGAGCTGATGTCATTAGCCCAAATACATTCCCAATTATGGCCTAATCCCAATTTGGCTAAGCCTACTCCGGCAAAGAATTCAAGAAATTTATTTTTTTGCCGAATCAAATAATAACCCCCATTTGCGAAATTATATATCATTTTCTTGCCAAGAAACCCCTAATTGTTTTTATTATAGCATAGTAGTTAAACGGAGCAATTTTTTTGTATGAGGTATACGTAAGATGTAGAGCCGATTGTCCGAATCTAATTCCACTAAACCACTCCCATTCTTAATTCTCTGTACAACTAACTTGATAAGAAAAAGCCATTCTAACCCATGTGCTTGAATTATTACAAAAAATCCTATTTCTTATAATCCGAGTCTTTTGACCTCAAGGTTATGTCTAGATTTCATAGACTCTAAAATAACTTTTCCATTCTTGTCGGGGTAACCAATTGATCTGTTCAATAACATATCAATAGAACTATTGGGGTCATGAAACAATAAACTGTATTTACCACATAGTTCTGGTTCCCGTGTTTTTTCTGCATATACGACACGAATTAAAGTATGCCAATCAGCAATTTTTGCAGAGAGAAACTTTACATCTTCCTTTTTTGATACTGGTAATTCTAAGAGTTCTCCATTTAGGCTTTTGTCGAAAATCGTTATATCTGCAATAAAATAGAATACCGATAAGCTAACTCTTGAAACGAAATCGTCATAATTAACTCCTCTTGGCAAAACAAAGAAGTCAATTCTCACGTTACATTCTTCATTTACCTCTACGACAAAATTGTCTTCTCTATTTGAAATTGTCGGGATATATGATAGCTCCATATTAGCTGGGATATAACAACTACAAATTGGAAATAGAAAAACATTCTTCTTCTGTACTACCCCCGAATGACGAGGGCACCAAACTTTATTCTTATTATCCTTGAAATTAATAACTGGTAGCTTTATTCGCTCTTCACTTTCGTCATAGAAACCGTGCCATGATACAGCGTTAATATGTCTATTACAGTAAATTCGGCCTTGTTTTGTTTGTAAACATGCGATATCAAAATATGTGTTTTTAGCTGCATCAAATAATATATCTACCTCACCCATATGTGAATTGTATCGTTTATGAGTTTCCTTAAACTTAACTCTCAAAATCTTATGACCATTTTTACTAATGATAATGAACTTATTGTGTTTTTCCAATAAATTTAATCTCCCCTTACCAAGCCAACATATTGCCTTCCATGTTATTAATTGAGACTCTGGGTTATCATCCAATACGTTCATCAACATATTTCCTGAGAACCTTTATAAACTTCTTCCATGCGGGTGGATATTCATTGCTTCCAGATTTATTAATTTTATGCCCTTCGGGAAGCCCAATTTCAATATGCCACTGCGTCCCGTCTAAAATCGTACTATTAAAATAGTTATTGTTCCAGTATTCAACTTCACAAGCGGCAATCTCATCAATCAAGTTATACCATTGCTCATTTGACAACTCTTTTTCAGTTAGAACGACATCTTCCATAGCATAATACTCGGAAGGGATTTCATTTTTCAAGTCCAATAGATTATATCCATTGGATGTTTGTCCGTATCTAAGCCACTTCTTCTCACGTCTGCCGTCTATGTAAACATGGTACGATGTACCGAAATAACCGCCAACATAAAAGTCAAAGGAACACATATTTTTTAGTTTAGAGTTATTGCCACCAAACCGTTTTCCGCAATTCTTACAAGCTCGGTTTGGACTGTTAGGAGAGATACAGCACCCGCCAAGCACAATTCCCCTACGCTGCTCATCCCCATAAGCCTCTTGATTCGGCATACCGTATAATAACTTAACAGTATCTGTTGACCCGCAAGCAGGGCATTTGCGTTTTGGCATAATATCTTATGACCTCCGGCGACTTTTTTCTATGTCAATTGCAGTTCAATTTGCGTTTAGTCCAAACGCTCTGCTCCCGAGTTTATCTTTATATAGATTTTCATAGTCTATAACTTCCGCATTAGTCAACGTCTTAGACAATGTTCTTAGAATTGTAAACTGGAATTTGCTGTATCTGTCTATTGGCAAAGCCATTAACAGTTTATTACCGCCGTACCCATTTCTTACGTATTCCTTAAAACGGCCAAGAATCCCTTCATTTCCATAAGCAGAACCAACATATTGTTTGCCATCCTCGGTGTCAACAATTAGATAAACACCGGCAACCGATGAAAGCATTATGTGCCACATCCGATTTGCATCAGGATTTTCAACTATCTTCTTCAAGCTATTGTAATCTAACACAAAATCCTCAAAGCCAGGAAAACTGTCATAGCAGCCTTTGGGGAGGATCTCTATTACTTCCTTTGGTTTCTTATCATTAAGCCACTGATACCAACTTCTTGTGGCACCACCCCATTCTATAACAAGGCGTTCAATTAGGTCTGAAAGAAAATCTGTTCTTCTTAGTTCATAGAAGTACCACCCTGCTTCCCAAAAGTCGGTATAAATCTGATCAGGTAATTGCCTTGGTTGGGATACTGCAATTACTTGAAATATACCAATAAACTTTGCTTGAGTACGATCATGCCCGAGAAAAGTGACGATATAATCACAATCACCAAAAACATTCTTGCTCTGACAGCTTTGATAATGTTCCAATCGCCCTTCCCTATAGAGCCTGTCTGTATCAAAACCACTGTCTTGATGTCTTACAAGCTTTGTCTTTTTATCTATATCTAACCCACTCATCTTTAAAAGGTCGTTTAATGTCAACTTTTTCTACACCTGCCAATCACGATAAGCCGTATGCTCACTGGAATGTATGTTCTTGACGAGACCCGAAGATTAACAGTATTTCTTACGAAGAGGAAAAATTAGATTATACCTGGCCGATGTCGTCGAGTAATCCGCTTTCTAATACCTCGACCAAACTCGGTATATTCTCCGACCATGCCGAGAATTGCTGGACAATCCAAAATGACATTATCATCCACGTGTGTGGATAACCTAATCTTTGTACTATTATCAAGATATGTGATATAGCCATTTAGCCATAATCTATAATTGCCTAAAGTAAGTTCAATAGTGTTTGTCCCAATCCACCTATGCTCTCTATCAGACTTCCTTTCAAGCTTTGCAATTGTCAAGACCAAACCGACTCTATAATTATGACTTAACCAAAACTCAGAGCGACCTTCCACCGATTTAATATCTTGTTTACTGAATTCGTATAGTTTATCATTTATAACCTCATCTTTCGTATCATGCGGATGTGTGTGAAAATCTCCGAGGAAATCATATTGAGGCCAAAACGATGTCAATATATCCCTTTTTAATTCTAGTGTGGCATCCACCGGATCACATGACACATCTTTTCTTTCTGCAGATGTATCAATGGATAACAGTTCTACACAATACAATGTTTTTTCATCAGGGAGTTTAATCTCGTGTCCCCAAAGAAGGCCAAAAGTTTCTACCCCTCTTCTTCGATATTCTCCCCCTTTATGGGCGATGCTGTATGCTTCCAACCCGCTTAGACACATCTGTATCAGAACATCTTCGGATATCCGGATTACATACCCTTTTGGATTATACTCTTCCAACTTTGAATACTCCCCTCTTGGTTTTATAATTCAACAGTTTCCTGAATATTCCTCCCAAAATAAAGTTCCATTTGTTAACTATGTTTTAAGTAACAAAACTAAAATTCCCAAATAATAGGTTCGGGTGTAAAATCTTTTCCCTCCTCGACGATTTCAAATACATCAGCCTTACACCTTGACTTAATCAAAGCACTTACTGCCTTAATAAACACACTTATAAGACCTCCTCCTGATGTCTTCTTTTGTAATTCTCTACCAACATTATAATCCCTACGATGGACATAATTTTGAAATCTCGGTTATTGTTAGGCAACTTAATAAAAAAAACTAGAGCATGATACATTCAGGCTTGCCTTGATGTGATTTTTCAATTGATATTCCCCAACAGTTCGGGATATAATAGAACAAATGTTCTTTTCATGTTCAAAGGGGGAGAATAATGAAAGTTCTTATGAAACCAATAGAAATGATAGCTTGGTTCGATTTGGATGGTATACCTCGGCCAATTCGATTCCGGGTAAATGGAGAGGTTTATAAGGTTCATCAAGTGTCCAATATTTCAGAAGAAAAGCTGGCTGGCAACAGAATTAAGATTTATCGTTGCCAAAGTGAGATTGGTGGACAACCAACAATCTTCTTCAAATAGAATTCCGTATAAATTGGTTGACATATTTTCAACTTTGTTATATTATTGTCATAAATGTTGAATATAACAAGGAGGTAAAGAACATTGACAGATTTTAATGTGATACATAGCCAAAGAAATTTTTTTGAACAACTTTTTGTTCGAAGTGATCTAAGTAAAGCAGATTATAAAATTATTCTTTATTTGTTATGTGTTTTAGATGTTGAAAATTATAAGGCAATTTCTCAAAAGAATATTTCGGAACTGATATTTTTAGACAAAAGCATCGTATCCAAAAGTATAAAGAATCTAATAAATATTGGTATAATTGAGAAATCGGATGACAAGTATATTTCGGGCTATCGTTTTTCACTAGAGTTTAGAGGCGAAAAATTTGCTCAAGATAAAAATGCATTAATTCAAAAGTATTTCAATGATATATAATCATTATTTATTAATTATTAATTTATTAAATGTAAGGAGGTAAAGGATTGATGTCTTTCGAAATTTTTGATGGAGTTAATGCAACTCTGGACAGAGAAGTAAGTGATTTCATGCGTGAAAATGATTGTGATATTGAAGACGCATGCAATGCTCTGGGAATTAACTATACCGAAGCTTATGACTATCACTTTAGTAATGATAATTAATTGTAGGAGGGAGAAATGTATATGTTTGACCCTAAAATAAATCTTGATTTAGACCATTTGGATGATAAAACTATAAGCAATATTTACGATGATAGTGTATTCGCAAGGGATTGGGATACTGTTTCAGATATTGAAGATTATGTAAGGGATAATGACAAGTGGGATATCCTGAATGATGATTGATTAGATTACCGGAAGCTTTTTATAGCTTCCTTTTTTTATCAACATTCTAGACCCCCCCTTTATATTCACCGTAAGGGGGTGAAATAAAAAAGACAAGTTCCGGAATACTGATAGAACTTGCCTTTTATGCTTCAGCTCTGACCCATTTTTTTCTCAGGATCTTTGGCAAAAAATCATAACCATCTCCAGATAAAAAAAGGGCTGCACCCGTTTAGGTACAGCCCCGAAAGCCCTGCTTATTATAGCTCCATTTCGTCTTCATCCTCATCTTCGGCATCAAAAAGAGCCTTCAAGAAGTCGTCACTGCTATTGTAAGATTTAACGCTGGCATAGCTCGTGTCCTCGACCTCTTGGACTGTATATAATTCCGGCTCCCTGAATCGTCTCATGTATTTTTCGATTTGTTCATCCGTAAGAGAAGCTTCTTCACCTGTTCCATCTTCACGGCAGATGATAAAAGTCCCCGCCACAATATCACCGTTATCCAGCTTGCGATTTCCTAGAAGCCCCAACAGCTTGCCTTCCTCATTGCAGTAGAAGAAGGTGTCCCTGTCAAGTTCGACATACTGTATATTTCCGCCCACCATCTCCTGCAAGGACCGGAGATTGTTTTCAATTTCAGCAACATAAGGCGGCTTTTCAGGCTCTACAATCAAAACACGAAGCTTTTTTAAATCCGTTTCGTTTTCTATAAGTTCATTCACAGTCTTTGCCATATAGTCCTGTAATGAAATGGAAGGTACGGAAAGAAAATTTAAACTATCTTCAATTTCAATGAATGTCTTCCCGTTAAAATCGCAAGGCTCCTTGCTGATAACCGTTCCAAAGTGGTTTACAAGGACTGCGTTTTCTAGCGTACACGCCGTACCGTCGTCGCCATGTCTTAAATCGTAGCAATACAGTCCTTCCGGCAGGGTTTCTCTGTCGATTCGGAGAGACGTGATCAGCATTGTTTTATCTAGGATTTCAATCAAGTCATAGTCAAGCTGATTTGCCTTTTCTTTCATAAAGCAGTCTCCTTTCACGCTTCTATGGTGCAAGTGGTGCAAAGTGCCAATCGTCATAGAGTGAGCCGGAAATGCTTACATCATCCCTTATGCTGATTGACAGCATACCGGCAGGGGTCCAGGCGTCCTGAAGGTAGGTATCCACCGTGTATTGTCCGTTGGGATACCAAATCGGAAGAAAATGCACCCTGCGGTTGTAGGTGGAATACCCGTTTGTCTTAAACTGAAACTGCGCGGAGTATCCGTTTGCTGTCCGGTCCAGCAAGCGCCAGTAATCCTTGTAATGGAATTCGGGAAAATAGGCGGTCGCCGTCTGCGCACCCGTCACATGGGAGGACGGCGCGTTGGTTGTAAACTGTGCATTAACGGTAGTTTTTACCCCATAGCCCGATTTCATGGTGCTGCCGCTGGCGGTGGGCACTTTATCATCCGGCAAAAGGCTCATGCTGCCAGAAAGGGATGCGGAATAGTTGTCTCTGAAAAAATCATACCAGCCGTGGTCCTCCCACCAGCCGAAATCATACCAGCTTCCATACTCACCGCCGACCCACACCCAATGGGATATCCATACCCAATAGGGATGCCATTGCGCCCACCAAACGCCCCAGGAGGCCGAGGCTTTCACTGCCCTTGACGGAATACCGACTGTCGAAAAACCGTCGTTTCTGTCCGTTGCCGTGGGATTCGGCGGCTCATTTTCGTCCAGACGGATAATCTTTGCAAGAATTGACGTTTGGCTTAATGTGCCTTTTGTACTGCTTACCGTAATGGTGATTTCCTCCAGGCTGGAGGGTGTGTGCCATTTGCACCACACAAGCTGGCTTTCGCCTGCGGGTATGACGATATTACTGATGGTGTACGTACTGCCCTTGATCCTGAAAGTCACTTTTGCAGGACTGTTGGGATTGATTTCCCCGGAAGCATAGAGAGTGACTGGAGTAATTACGTCCGTATCAACCCTGTATTCGTAATCATAGCTTGTCACAGGAGGCGGAGTTGGAGGTTGTCCGGCAAACCGCACGATACCCAGTCCGAGACAATTGCTAATGGTATCGTTAGACTGGTTTTGGCCCGTTGCGCCGGAATAGGCGGTAAAACCCAGGTCCGTGGTTTCCAGGAACATCGAGAAAGGCAGGTTTTTGTGGGTCAGAGAGCCCATTTTGGAGTTCAGACCACCGCTTAGCAAATTGTCGTACAAAGCCGCTTCCGTCGCGGTCAAGGCCACCTTCTGCCCTTGAAAGGTGAAGTAGGCGATAGGCTCTAAAAATAGCTTGAAAGTTCCGTTAATAAGCGTATCATAGGAAATTCCTACTGTTTCAGCAATTAGCTTTACTGCATATTCAGAACAAAAATATGCTTTAATTGCGTCAATATTTACGCTACCGTCCGCGCTGACAATTCTCGGTAAAGATTGAACGGGATTTTTATAGGTATATTGACTTGTGGTTACGGATAAAGACACTCCATTCCGGTAACTGATTTTACTGACCTTTCCGAAATGATAGTCGGTATCGTCAGGATTTTTATTGGTCAAGTCTATTGTCGTTGTAACGGGTAAACCTGTATCCGCATTGACAACCGTAACACGAACCCCATCATTACCGCTGTTCCAGTAGTTTTCACCGCTTCCTTCTCCAAGACCACCGCCACCGCCATCAATATTGCCACTACCACCCGTATCGGCAAGAGCAGCCGTTGGCAAAAGGTAGCACAGCAGTACAAGGCAAAGCATAAAGGACAAAATTCTTTTCAAACGAACACCTCCAGTCAAAATAAAAAGGAGTACGGCTTTTTACACCATACTCCTTGCACTTTATTCATTTTTTATCAATTCATCTGTCCCACCTGTTTATTGATATCTCCATCTGAATCGACAACTTCACCTTTTCCGCCGCCGCCTTCATCCTTCACCCATCCAAAGCCGGGGATATATACCTTGCCGTCCTTTTTGTCCCCGCTTTTGGGCTCACTGCTTTTTTTCTCCACAGTGGTCTGCTCTTTATCATATACAGGCGGCGTATCGGGATTTTTCAGGGCACCTGCATCCTTGACCACAGGTTTTTCCGGTTCAGCCGGTTTTTGTGGGGTTTCGGCAATCGGTACTTCAACGTCCTGCTGCTTGCTTATATCAAGGGCTACATTGCTTGATGTTTGGCTTTCAGTCCCGTTGGTGGGGGCCGTAATATTAGGGACGGATACCCCGGCCTTGTCATCAGTTTTTATATCATCCACTGTTACGTTATTGCTTATGTTATTTGCGATATTTGATTTATCCTTCTCACCGCTACCTCCGACAAGAGAGAAAACGGCAACGGCCAGAACGACACATATGGCGGCAAGTCCTGAAACCAGCAGCCTCTTTTGGGTTTTGTCACTTAATTTGCTCATAAACTCAACCTCCTTTATAGGGTTTATCAATAAAAAACGAAGTATATTTTCATACATATTATACCATTACAATTTGGGCCGCGTCCAGCGGCCATTAGTCCTATAATTTTTTTATCCCTCCGGGATAAAATGCACAATGTTTTTAGAATTTTGGTGTAAATCCTCCTTTTAGCTTCATGGTGATTTTTAAGGGTGGAAGATGTCCCCACCCAAAGGATAATGGCATTTCCACATCCACCATCCCCGTCGCCGATAGCTGGGAGATGCCGCCGGTGCTGGCCGGGGCAAGGGGTGCGTTCTGCATACTGACGGACAGGTCAGACAGGGTGTATTCCACATCGGGGCCTGTGTATTTTACATATTTTGTGCCTTCTTTTTTTACGCCCAAGGTGCTTTCCAGGCGGGAGTACACATCCCCGGTGTCCAGCTTAACCACCCAATCCGTCCCGCTCAAGGTATAGCCTCCGCTGTAGCCCTCGCGCAGCCCGTTGTAGGCGTCATCCCAATTCTCGGTGGCAACATCGATCATTGCGGCCTGAATCGCGTCCCGCACACCGCTTGCTATGACCATCAGCCGCATATATTCAAAGACCGCGCAGGACAGGATAATCACGACAAGGACAATCGCCAGCGTCAAAGGGGCAGAATTGCCGGAGGTGTGCCGGAGGATTTTCTTTATTATTACCATTATTTATGATACACCTCCGATACGCCTGTCGCCTTCGCGGTCAGGGTAATGGGGAAGGAAGAAAAATCACCGAACAGGCCGATATTGACCGTGGTAGAAAGGGTTACGGTAAATTCTTCGTTCAACTGGATGTTGCCGGTTTTCGACCAACTGATGGCCGGGTCCAAGCCGGTCTCATCTTTCAGCCGATTGGCTCTTGCCGTGGTTTCGCTCCCCACGCGCCCGGCGATTTCAGCCGTGCGGCAAAGCTCCGCCGCAAAGGTGTCCAGCTGCTGTTTAGCGACAAACACAGGTGCAACTCTGACCACTAGGGCAAGCACCATCATTACTGCAAGGACCACCACAACCGCATCAATATATCCTTTTCCGCTTCTGGATTTAAGCACTTTTAGCATTGCTCCACCTCCCTAGAACAGCTTTCCAAAAGCATTCATAATCTCATAGCCCAGTACGCCGAGATACATCAGTAGAAAGCAGCCTAGCAAAAAGAAGGAATACTTCCGCACCTTGCCCGGCTGCTTCATGGCGATGAGCTTCAGCCGCTGCAATTCCAGCAGCTTAAAATCGTGGCTCAACATTTCAAAGTAGACTGCGCCGTTGTCGCCGCGCTTGACGGAAATAAGCCCCCGAACCACATCGGACAGCATGGTGCTCCCGATTCTTGCCTCCAATCTTGTCAGCGCCGTTTCCTCATTGCCTGATTTCATGTCGGCGATGGTGATTTCAAGCTCCTGACGAAAGCTCTCCCCCGCATTCTTTTGATAGGAATTCAAAATGGACAGCACATCGCGGGAAACCTTGAGCTCCTGGGAAACGGTAGAAACGAACCTCGGCAGCTCATATTCAATCCTTTCACGTTTCTCCCTCACAATTTCGTCGGCCACCTGCTGCTCCCTGAAAAAGACCGCCACCGCCAGAAATAGGATGACGGGGCACAAAATGGGGAAGATGGGCAGCATGGGGAAAATCAAAAGCGCTATCAATCCCGCCTTTACCCAAGCCCTGGCGATATAGGTTTCGGGGGTCAGCTTCATCCCCGCGGATTTCAAAGCGGCCTCCAGCTTGCGGCGCCTGTAGCCATCCAGCCTGATAAGCCCGGAAAGCTTGGATGAAAGCTCAAAGACGACTGTTTCAAGGTTCATGGTCTGCTTTTTATCCTGCCTTGCCACCGTCAAGACCGCCTTTGTCGTTGCAAGGGTCGGCAGCTTCAATACGTCAGCAAGGACAAGATATGCCCCTGCCGCGAAAAACAGGACGAAGAAAAATAGAATGGCATACAAGGGTTTCACCTCATTTCAGAATTTTATTATCGCTTATATTCAACCGGCTTTGTCAGCCTGATCACCGCGGCCAGGGACACGAAGATCACTGCACCGCAAACCGCCAGTATCGCCTTGCCGAAGTCCGTATCCACAAGCGCGGAATACCAGTCCTTGTTCAAGAAATAAATCAGCGGTATGTTGCCGACCAGCAGCAGCGCCATCGTGATAAACTCCTTTAAGGGCTCATACATCATATAATCCAGCTCCGCCGATACCACCCGCACGTCCGACAGCTTTGAAATTATAGGGGTCAATGTGGTTTTCAAGGTTTTATCCTCCTGGCAGGCGGTCATGGCGTCCAGCCACTCATGGAACACATCGTTGTTCAGCCGGGGCTTCATGGCTTGAAGGGCCTGCTTCACATTGACGCTGATCAATTTGGTGTCGGCGAGAAAGCCCTGGAAAACATCCGCGACCGGCGGGTTCAAATAGCTGAGGTTTTCCTCCACCGCCGTGATGACGCTCTCATTTCGGATATAGGAGGT